>JAYVDG010000497.1:0-3881 GCA_043749525.1 Phenylobacterium sp. | reverse complement strand
TCCCCAATCACAGGCCACCATCGGCGCACACACCGCCACCCCGCGGAATCCCACCCACGATCACTTTCGATTCATCGAAGCCGGGGAATGCTCTAGTTGGGGATTGGCCGCATCCCGCCCGCCGCCTGGGTCGGAACCGCGTTCTGGGTCTCCACCATGCCGCCGGACGGCGTATAGCCCGTGCCGTAGCCGCCGCGCTTCAGGTCCGTCGACAGGGTGATGGGCGCCGAGCCGCCATTCAGCCGGGCGCGATAGACCTGCATGCCCTCCATCACCCGCATCACGTAGTTGCGGGTCTCGGAGAACGGGATGCATTCGATGAAGTCGATGGGGTCGGTGGCCGCGCCGCGCGGGTCGCCGCAGAAGGCCGACCAGGTGGCGGGCCGTCCGGGGCCGGCGTTATAGGCCGCGATGGCCATCGGATAGGAGCCGGAGAAGCTGTCCACCATCTGGCCCAGATAGGTCGATCCGACCCGCATGTTGTAGTCGGGGTCGTCGAGCATGTTGGCCGAATAGCTGATCCCCATCCGGCGGGCGACCACCGAGGCGGTGCCAGGCATCAGCTGCATCATGCCGCGCGCCCCGGCGCCTGACCGAATCATCGGGTCGAAGCCGCTTTCCTGGCGGGTGATACCCAGGACCAGGGCGGGTTCCGGCGCACCCATGGCGCTGGGCGGGTTGCGGATCGGATAGCCGCGCTCGGGCAGGATGAAGCCGCGCTGGGCGGCGGCGCGGACCACCTTCATGCCGGTGTCGATGTCGCCATAGCCGCGGACCATGTCCACCAGCAGGGCCTCTTCCTCGGCGGTCGGCAGGACGTCGTCCAGGGTCAGGACGAAGGTCTTGAACAGATCCTTGTTTCCGATCTCGTACAGCATGCGGGCGGCGCGCACGGCGTCGCGGCCCTCAAAGCGGTTGCGGTCGGACTGGGTGATGCCGGGGTCGTGGCCCAGGATCAGCTTGCCCGAGCCCACCTTTTCGCCAGCCAGTTGCCCGTAGAAGGTGGTGTTGAACTTGGCCGCCGCGCCGTAGAAGCCCTGAGCGCGATCCTGCTGCCCGCGGGCTGCGGCCGCCCGGCCCCGCCAGTAGAGGGCGCGGGCCCGGGTGATGGGCGAAGAGCCGATCTTCTCGATGGCGGCGAAGTGACGGTCGGCGTCCTCGGGACGCTTCAGCCGTGTCAGCGCGATCCAGCCGGCATAGAACTCGGCCTCGGCGGCGTCGGCCCCCTGTGTCAGGCCGGTGTCGGCGGCGGCGAGGTAGGCGCCTTGCGAGTCGCTGTTGCGCAGCGAGGTGATCACCAGCTGGTAGCGTTCGTCCCAGATCCGGTCGCCCATCTCGGAGAAGGGGATCTCGGTGGGGAAGCTGCGCACCAGCCCCAGCGCCACCTGGTCCATGCCCCGGCGGCGCATATAGGCCGCGCGCTCGAAGGCCAGGCCCGGTGAGTTGGAGACGCTGGCCGGCAGGTTGTTGACTAGGGCGTTGGCGTTGGCCGCGTTCTGCCGCAGCGCCATGCGGGCCTGGGCCAGCTGCGCCTGGTCGGCGGGCAGCAGGGGGATCATGTCGCGGGCCGCGGGGCCCTGGCTGCCGAACAGGATGACATCGGCGCGGCGGACGTGGTCGTCCGGCGTCAGGACATCGCCGAACCGGGCCAGCATGGCCCGCTGCGGATCGGCCTCGAACAGCTTGTTGCGCCAGGTGTTGCGGATCAGGAGGGTGGCCTCCTTGGTCCGGCCCGTGGCGCGATAGGCCGAGGCGAGCGCCATGGCGCCCTCGGCGGTCACCGGATCGGAGCCGCCGAACCAGTCGATGGTCCGTTGCGGGCTCAAGCCCCCGGTCTCCAGCAGCTTCTCGGCGGCCACCTGCCGGCGGGTGGCGCGGGGCCAGCCGGCCAGGTCGCGGCGCGCCTGGTCGATCTCGAAGAAGCTGAGCGCGTCGGAATTGGCGTCGGCCATCGCCCAGATGGCGATCTTCTTGGCGATCGGATCGTTGATCATGGCGATCGCGGTGCGCGCGCCGGTGACGTCGGCGCGCTTGGCGCTGTCCAGCGCGCTGCGCAGCGCCGCGCCGTCGGCGTCCGATAGCCCCCGACGATAGGCTACCGGCTGGGTCTGGGTCAGCTCGATGGGCGGGGGCGGACCTTCATAGGGCGCGGGCCCCTGTGTCGGCTGTTGCGCCTCGGCCACGCCGGTCAGCATAACGGCCGCGACTGCGGTGAAGATTGCCTTGCGGGCCTTGGACGCCAAAACGAATATCTCCGGATCGATCGAATAACGGAACGAGTCTGGTTGCGGCTTAGGGCCTGCCCGCCATATTGTCCGGCCAAATCTTGAGGCCGCAACAACTGGCCTCGCTTTCACGGCTTTTTGCAGACCATGTCCGAACCTTTGTTCAAGGGTGTCATACCGGCCCTCGTGACGCCGTTTCGCGACGGCGCGATCGATGAGCGGGCGTTTGTCGCCCTTGTCGAACGCCAGATCGCGGGCGGTGTCCACGGCCTGGTGCCCGTTGGCACCACAGGCGAAACCGCGACCCTGAGCCACGACGAACACCGGCGGGTTGTGGAGCTGTGCGTCGCCACCGCCGCGGGGCGTGTGCCGATTATCGCCGGCGCGGGCTCCAATTCGACGGCCGAAGCCATCGAGTTGGTTCACCACGCCAAGACCGTCGGCGCCGATGCGGCCCTGGTGGTGACCCCGTATTACAATCGTCCGAGCCAGGAGGGCCTCTACGCCCACTACGCGGCGATCAACGACGCCGTTCAGCTTCCGGTCCTGGTCTACAATGTGCCGGGCCGCACTAGCATCGACATCGCCGACGCCACCCTCGGTCGGCTCTCCAAGCTGCCGAACATCGTCGGCGTCAAGGACGCTACCGGCGACATGACGCGGGCCACCATGCAGCGCCTGCTTTGCGGTCCCGACTGGGTGATGCTTTCGGGGGACGATCCCACGGCGCTCGGCTACATGGCCCACGGCGGCCACGGCTGCATCTCGGTGACCTCGAACGTCGCGCCGGATCTTTGCGCGGCCTTCTACAACGCCGCGATGGGCGAGGACTGGAAGACCGCTCTCTATTGGCAGGACCGCCTGCTGCTGCTGCACAAGTCGCTGTTCTCCGACGCTTCGCCGGCGCCCACAAAGTTCGCCCTGGCCCATCTGGGCCTCTGCCAGGAAGACGTCCGCCTACCGATCACGGCGTGCTCCGAAACCGCCCGGCACGAGGTTCTCGCCGCGCTGCGGGAAACCGGCCTGATCTGATGGCCGGCAAGCTGATCGCCGAGAACCGCCGCGCGCGGTACGACTATTTCCTCGAGGAGACCTTCGAGGCGGGCCTCATGCTGACCGGCACCGAGGTGAAGTCGCTGCGGGTCGGCCGGGCCAATATCGCGGAGTCCTACGCCTCGGTCGAAGGCCGCGAGATCGTGCTGATCAACGCCGACATCCCGCCCTACGGCCAGGCCAACCGCTTCAACCACGAGCCGCGCCGGCATCGGAAGCTGCTGCTGCACAAGAAGCAGATCGAGAAGCTGATCGGCGCCGTGCAGCGCGAGGGCCGCACCCTCATTCCGATGAAGCTCTATTGGAACGAGAAGGGCTTCGCCAAGCTTGAGATCGCGCTCGCCAAGGGCAAGCAGAACCACGACAAGCGCCAGGCCACCGCCGACCGCGACTGGCAGCGCGACAAGGCCCGCCTGATGCGCGACAAGGGCTGATGGTCGGCCCGACGCAGATCGAGGCCATCGAGCGCGCGACCCTGGCCGCCGTCGCGCCTGAGGAAGTCCTGGAGATTGAGGGTTGGCTCATCGGCCTCGATCCGGGCTCCATCCGCCGCGCCGCCAGCGCCGTGCCCCTGCGCCACGACCTGCCCGCTGATCCCGCCGT
>JAYVDG010000496.1:0-10346 GCA_043749525.1 Phenylobacterium sp. | reverse complement strand
GAGAGCGCCCAGCGCTCGGCGGGGCCGCCATGGCCGTGCAGCACGAAGTCGATGTCGAGCCGGCCTGCCGCCTTGTCCACCGAGCGGACGGTGTAGTGGCGGCGTCCGGGCTGGCCGTCGTCGCCGGTCATCATTAGCACCAGGTCCTGTCCGGGTTTGTGGTCGAAGCCCCCGGCGTTCTCCAGGGCGAAGCTGACCCGGCGCATGTGCGGGGTGACGTCGTGGGACTCCACGACGGTCAACGGCCAGAGCGGCATGGGTGGTTTCATCGGGCGGGCGGCGGGGAAGGCATCGGGCATTGGAGGAACCTATCGTTGCTATCTAGATATATCTAGACATAGACAGATATATCTTACAAGTCGTTCTCATCTAATGACGGGACTCGCCATCGCAAGAAGCCCGCGCTAGAACCCCGG
The DNA here is from genome assembly GCA_043749525.1 of Phenylobacterium sp. Taxonomy (GTDB): domain Bacteria; phylum Pseudomonadota; class Alphaproteobacteria; order Caulobacterales; family Caulobacteraceae; genus Phenylobacterium. Next base: position 9,930 of record JAYVDG010000496.1, on the reverse strand, counting down.
CCGCATGACGAGCCCCGCGCACCATCACGGCCACCACCATTCGACCCGCCACGGCGGGCTCGGCCGGGGGCGTTTGGCCTAAACTCCCCGGCTTCGAGCCCCCGCAGATGCGGATGGGGCTCCGTCAGATCGCCAGCCCCGTCCGTCGACCCCCACGCTTTCAGGGATACAGACGATGGAATTCTCCGCCTCCAACCCGCCACGCCGACGCCCGCGCCTTGCCGCGCGCCGCGCCATCGCTTAAGCGCGCGCCATGACGAATGACCCGACACGTCCGGAAGCTCGCGCGCCGCGCGGCTTCAACGACCGCCGCGCGCGCGATCTCACCGCCGAACGCCAGATCCTGACCAAGGTTTCGGAGGTCTATGAACGCTACGGCTTCGAGGCCTTCGACACGGGCGCGCTGGAATATGCCGACGCGCTCGGCAAGTTCCTGCCCGACGCCGACCGTCCCAATGAGGGGGTCTTCGCCCTGCAGGACGACGACGAGCAGTGGATGGCCCTGCGCTACGACCTGACCGCGCCGCTGGCCCGGTTCGTCGCCCAGAATTGGGAGACCCTGCCCAAGCCCTTCCGCCGCTACGCCTTCGGCACGGTCTGGCGCAACGAGAAGCCCGGCCCCGGCCGGTTCCGCGAATTCACCCAGTGCGACGCCGATACGTTGGGCTCGTCCCGCCCCGAAGCCGACGCCGAGATCATCGCCATGGCCGCCGACGGCCTGACGGCGGCGGGCCTGCCGGCCGGCTCCTATGTCATCAAGATCAACAACCGCAAGCTCCTGAACGGCCTGCTGGCCACGGCGGGGGTGTCGACCGAGGGCCAGAAGCTGGCGGTGTTGCGCGCCGTCGACAAGCTGGACCGCCTGGGGCCCGACGGCGTGCGCCTGCTGCTGGGGGAAGGCCGTAAGGACGAGTCCGGCGCCTTCACCAAGGGGGCGGGGCTGGGGACCGCGGCGGCCGAGGCCGTGCTGGCCTTCACCGCCGCCGGGGCCGAGGGCCGCAGCGAAACCCTGGACCGCATCGCCAATGTCATCGGCGGTTCACCCGAGGGGGACGAGGGGCTGGAGGAGCTGTCGCGGATCGACAAGGCGCTGATCGGCATGGGAGTCGCCCAGGACCGGGCGATGTTCGACCCGTCCATCGTGCGCGGCCTGGAATACTATACCGGCCCGGTCTTCGAGGCCGAACTGCTGCTGGCCACCAATGATGAGAACGGCACCCCGGTGCGGTTCGGCTCGGTGGGCGGCGGCGGGCGCTATGACGACCTGGTGGCCCGCTTCACCGGCGAGCGCACGCCGGCCACCGGCTTCTCCTTCGGCGTCTCGCGTCTGGCCTCGGCCCTGCGCGCGGCGGGCCGGGACCTGGGCAGGCAGGCCCGCGGGCCCGTGGTGGTCATCGCCTTCAGCCCCGACGACATGGCCGCCTATTACGGCGTAGTGGGCGAGCTGCGGGCCGCCGGCATCGCCGCCGAGGTCTATCTGGGCAGCTCGGGCATGCGCCCGCAGATGAAATACGCCGACCGCCGGATGTCGCCCGCCGCCATCATGCTGGGCGGGAACGAGATCGCCGCTGGAACCGTGACCATCAAGGACCTGGACCTGGGGCGCGAGCTTTCCGCCGGGGTCACCGAGAACGCCGAGTGGCGCGAACAGCGGCCGGGTCAGCAGACCATCCCGCGCGCCGAGCTGATCCCGGCCCTGCGCCGCATCCTGGACGCCGGCAAATGAGGGCCGAACCCCAGGTTCCCGCTGAAGCGCTTTCCGCCATCCGCGCGCCGCTGAGCGCCGGCGCCTGCAGCGTCGACGCGCCGATCCTGCAGCCCCTGGGGCTGCTGCTGGAACTGGCGGGCGAGGCAATGCACGCGCGCCTGTTCGTGGTCCAGGCCGAGGGGGGCGAAGAGGCCTGCCTGCGGCCCGACTTCACCGTGCCGGTCACCCGCCAGCACCTGGAGAGCGGGGCCGCCTCGGGCCGCTATTATTACGAGGGTAAGGCCTTCCGCGCATCCCCCGATCATCTCGACCGCGCCGAGGAGTTCGTGCAGATCGGGCTGGAGCGGTTCGACGCCGCCGGGACCGCCGTCCTCGAAGCCGACGCCGAGATCGCCGCCCTGGCCTGGACGTCCGCCGCGGCCGGGGGCCGCGACGACCTGCTGCTATGGCTGGGGGACATCGGTCTGTTCGCCGCTTTCGTCGACGGCCTGGACCTGGCCCCGTCGCTCGCCGCCCGTCTGAAGCGCGCCGCCTCGCGGCCCCGCCTGCTGCAGGCCGAGCTGGCCCGCGCCGGGGCTGAGGCCAAGCCGGTGGAGAGCGGCGGTCTCGCCGACCTGCTGGCCGACCGCTCCCCCGACGAGGCCGCCGTCCTGCTGGAAGAGGTCTGGGCCCTGGCGGGGATCGAACCCGTCGGCGGCCGGGGTCCCGCTGAGATCGCCCAGCGCCTGATCCGCCGGTCGCAGGCCGCCCGCGCCCCCGCCCTGAGCGTCGAGCAGGCTCAGAGCCTGACCCGCTTCCTCAGTATCTCCGACACGCCGGCCAAGGCGCTGGCCGCGATCCGCGCCATTCCGGGGGCCAAGGGCAAGGCGCTCACCGCCGCCCTGGCCGACTGGGAGCAGCGCCTGGCCCTGCTGACCAAGGCCGGGGTTCCCGAGGGCGCCATGCTGATGGCCACCATCCTGGGCCACGCCTTCGAATATTATGACGGCCTGACCTTCGAGGTCCGCTCCACAGCCTTGGGCGCTGATCGCCCCGTCGCCGTGGGTGGACGCTATGACGGCCTCCCGGCGCGCCTGGAGGGTCCGACCGACGGCCGCGCCGTGGGTTGCATGGTCCGGCCATGGCGAGCCTTCAAGGGAGGCGAGGCATGAGCGAGCCCCTGATCATCGCGGTCCCCTCCAAGGGCCGCCTGAAGGAACAGGTCGAGGCGTGGCTGGCCGACTGTGGCTTGAAGCTCTCGGTCAGCGGCGGCGCGCGCGGCTACATGGCCGAGATCAGGGGCCTGGCCGGCGCCCAGGTGCGCCTGCTTTCGGCCGGCGACATCGCCGAGGCGCTCGATAGCGGCGAGGTCCACCTGGGCATCACCGGAGAGGACCTGCTGCGGGAACGCGGCGGCGACCTCGACAGCCGCGCCCTGCTGCTGCGGGCGCTGGGCTTCGGTCGCGCCGATCTGGTGGTGGCCGTGCCCAAGAGCTGGTTGGACGTCGACAGCATGGCCGACCTGGAGGAGGTGGCGCACGACGTGCTGGCCCTCACTGGCCGGCGCATGCGTGTGGCCACCAAGTACCTGGTCCAGACCCGGGCCTTCTTCGCCCGTCACGGAGTGGCCGACTACCGGATCACCGAATCCAGCGGCGCTACCGAGGGGGCGCCGGCGGCGGGCGCCGGCGAACTGATCGTCGACATCACCACCACGGGCGCGACCCTGACAGCCAACGGCCTGAAGATCCTCGGCGATGGGGTGATCCTGAAGAGCCAGGCCCAGCTCGCCGCCTCCCTGCGGGCGGGGTGGTCCGACAGCCAGCTGGCGGTGGCCGAACACCTGCTCCGGGTGATCGAGGCCCGCGCCCTGGCGCATGAGAGCGCGACCCTGGTCTATCCCGGGGCTGGGGATGACGACGCCCTGACGGAGGAGCTGGTGGCCGCCGGTGCGGTCCGGCGTCCCCACGGCGTGCTGACGCCGGTGAGTCGCATCGCGGCGATCTCCCTGCTGCTCACCGCGAAGGGTCGGGGGCCTGTCACCGCGTCGCGGCCCGATTTCGTGTTTGAGACCAGTTGCGGAGCGTACGAAGCACTCGCGAAACGCGTCAAGAATTGACGGGTGAGTCAAAAACAACGCCACGCTGTGGTTGAATCCACCTGATCGCGAAAATCTGATCAGAATTCCGCCTTAAGGCGGGTTTGGGCGCATTGACTCGGGCGAGAAATTGCCGTTTTCTCAGTCCTGCGAGAGACATGGCGACATTAGTTCGACAGTCTCCGGCGTTTCGGGGAGGAAACGCCCGCTTAATAAGAGCTCCGGCTCAAAATAAGGCCCGTTGCGATTATCCCCCGCAACGGGCCAAATTTTTGCCCGACACTATTTTTGACGCATGAGTCAAAAAGTATGGAGCCGGATCTCCCCGGCCCCATCCTCCAAGATCATCACCAGATGCGGGCGCGCTTGTCCGGGGCGACATACATCTTGTCGCCGGCCTTCACGCCGAACGCCTCGTAGAAGGCGTCGATGTTCCGCACCGGGATATCGGCGCGGTACTGCTCGGGCGAGTGCGGGTCGGAGACCAGCCGCTGGCGGGTGCGGTCGTCGCGGGACTTGGACCGCCAGACCTGGGCCCAGCCGAGGAAGACGCGCTGGTCGCCGGTCAGGCCGTCGATCACCGGGGCGGGCCTGCCCTTCAGCGAGGCGTGATAGGCGTCCAGCGCCAGCAGCACCCCGCCCAGGTCGGCGATGTTCTCGCCCATGGTCAGGTCGGGATTGATGTGGGACCCCGGCAGGACCTCCACCGCCGCATATTGCGCGCCATAGATCTTGGCCTGGGCGTCGAACTTGGCGGCGTCCTCGGCGGTCCACCAGTCGGTGAGCCGGCCGTCGCCGTCGGACTTGCGGCCCTGGTCGTCAAAGCCGTGGGTGATCTCGTGGCCGATCACGCCGCCGATGCCGCCATAGTTGATGGCCGGATCGCCGTCAGGATCGAAGAAGGGCGGCTGCAGGATGGCGGCCGGGAAGACGATGCCGTTCTTGGTGGGGGAATAGTAGGCGTTGATGGTGGGGGGCGTCATGCCCCACTCCTTCTTGTCCACCTTCTCGTTCAGGCGGTCGACCTGACGGTTCCACTCAAAGGCGTTGGCCCGCTCCACGTTTCCGTAGAGGTCGCCGTCCTTGAGCGTCAGGGCCGAATAGTCCCGCCAGGTGTCGGGATAGGCGATCATCACGCTGAACTTCGACAGCTTCTCCAGCGCCTTGGCCTTGGTCGGCGCGCTCATCCAGGTCAGCTTCTCGATGCGGCCCTTCATGGCGCCTTTGATGTCGGCCACCAGGGTGTCCATCTTGGCCTTGCTGTCGGCCGGGAAGTAGGCGTCGACATAGAGTTTGCCCAGCGCCTCGCCAACCTGGGTGTCCACCAGGGTCACGCCGCGCTTCCAGCGGTCAGCCTGCACCGGCTGGCCCGACAGGGTCTTGCTGCGGAACTCGTACTGGGCCTGGTCGAAGTCCCTGGAGAGATAGGGCGCGGCCTGGTCGGCCAGGTGGAAGGCCTGCCAAGCCTTCAGGGTGTCGATGGGCGTCTTGGCGTAGAGGGCGGCGATCTTGGGGAAGGCGGTGTTCTCAGCCACCACCACCTTGGTCACCTTGCGGAGGCCGGCACCGGCCATGAAGGCCTTCCAGTCGAAGCCCGGCGCATAGGCCGCCAGGTCCTTCACGGTGAAGGGGTTGTAGGTCTTATCGTCGTCGCGGCGCTCCGCCCGCGTCCAGGAGACCTTGGCGATCTCGGTCTCAAGGGCGACGATGGACTTGGCGTTCCCGGCCGGATCGGCCCAGCCTGACAGGGTCAGCAGCTTGGCGACATAGGCCTCATAGGCGGTCTTCTGGACCGCGAACTTGTCGTCCAGATAGTAGTCGCGGTCGGGCAGGCCCAGCCCCCCCTGGATCAGGGTGATGACATAGTGGTCGGGGTCCTTGGCGTCGTCGCCCGGATAGGCTCCGAACACCGAACCGCCGAACTTCCGCTGGCTCTCGCCCATCAGCCTGGCCACGTCAGCCAGGGTCTTGGAGGCCTTGATCTGGGCCAGGTCGCCGGCCATCGGCTTGGCGCCCAGGGCGTTGACGGCGGCCTCGTCCATGAAGCTGCGGTACATGACGCCGATGCGGGCCTGGTCGCCCGTCGCGGCCTTGTCGGCGGCGGCTTTCTCCAGAACCGCGCGCATACGATTAACGGAAAGCTCGTTCAGCACGTCGAAGGACCCGTAGCGGGAGCGGTCGGCCGGGATCTCCAGCTTCTTCAGATAGGTCCCGTTGGCGTACTGGTAGAGGTCGTCGCGGGGGCTGACCGTCAGGTCCTGACCGGCGGCGTCGAAGCCCCAGGGACCCATGCGGGGGGCCTTGGCCATGTCATCGGCGGCGAGGGCAGGGACGGCGCCGAGCGCCAGGGCGCACGCCGCGCAGGCGGCGAGCCAGAAGGTCTTCATCACGTGTTCAAAGCCTCGGAAGGGGATTTGGGCGCGACCATGACTCGGCCGCGCCCTCCGTGGCTCGTTACATTTTAGTTACGTTCAAACCTTGGCGGCGAGCTTGTCGACAGCCAGTGCTTTCAGGGTTTTGTAGTCCAGCTTGCCGTTGGGGGCCCGGTTGACCGGGGCCAGGACCATTTCGCGCGGGGCCTTGTAGTCGGCGAGCAGGGTCTTCACGTGGGCCGACAGCTCGGCGAGCGACGGCGTCTCACCGCCGACGGTCTCGACGATCGCGCAGATGCGCTCGCCGAAGCGCGGATCGGGCACCCCAAGCACTGCGGCGTCGCGCACACCGGGGAAACGCTTCAGCGCCTCTTCGACTTCTTCGGGGAAGACCTTCTCGCCGCCGGTGTTGATCACCTGGGAGCCGCGGCCCAGCAGGGTGATGGAGCCGTCCTCCTCGATGGTCGCCCAGTCGCCGGGCACGCTCCAGCGCTTGCCCTCGAAGGTGCGGAAGGTCTTGGCCGACTTTTCCGGGTCCTTGTAGTAGCCGCTCGGCGTGAAGCCGCCGACCGCCACCAGGCCGCGCACGCCGGAGCCCGGCAGGACGCGCTCGCCCTCCTCGGTGAAGACCGCCGCATTGGGGCCGGTGGTGAACTTGGCGGTTCCTGCCGCCGCCCCGCCGCCGGACACCGACGAGGCCAGCCCCAGGGCTTCCGACGAGCCCAGGCTGTCCATCAGCATGATGTTGGGCAGGTGCTTCAACAGACCCTGCTTGTTCTCCGCCCCCCACATGGCGCCCGAGGAGATGATCCGCTTCAGGCTGGGCATCGTCCAGCGACCGGGATTGGCGTCCAGGGTTTCCAGCATCGGGGCGGCGAAGGCCGGACCCACGATGATCAGGCCCGAGACCCCCAGGCGCTCGACCTCGTCGAACAGTTCAACGGGGCTGAACTTGCGCGAGGGCAGGGTGGCGATGGCGCCGCCGGAAACCAGCTGGCCAAAGCCGATGAACTGGCCGGTGGCGTGCATCAGCGGCGCGACCGGGATGGTGATCGGCTGCTCGCCGGAGGCTTCCACCGCCTTGGCGCGCTCGCCGGCCTCGGCCACCCGCTCCATGGGCGGCAGGCCCAGCAGCAGGTTGGCGCCGCCGCCCAGGCCCTTGAACAGGTCCTCCTGGCGCCACATCACGCCCTTGGGCATACCGGTGGTGCCGCCGGTGTACATCAGCAGCAGGTCGTCGGCCGAGCGGCCCCAGGGCCCTTCGACCCGGTCGGCGCCCGTGGCCACGATGGCGTCGTAGTCGGCGGCCCAGGCGGGGACGGGATGGCCGGGCTCGGCCACCGCCACCCAGGTCTTCACCTTGGGCAGGTTCGCACGCACCTTGTCGGCCATCTCGGCGAAGGAGGCGTGGAACACCACGGCCTCGGCGTCGGCGTTGTCGAACAGGTAGGTCAGCTCGTCGCCGCCGTAGCGGTAGTTGGTGTTGAAGGGGGCGAAGCCGCCCTTGAAGGCCGCGAAATAGGCCTCGATGTATTCCGGCGCGTTAAAGAGATAGGCCGCCACCTTCGACTGCTGGGTCAGCCCTGAATCGATGAAATGCTGGGCGAGCGCATTGGCGCGGCGGTCGAAGTCGCGCCATTTGACGACGCGGTCGCCATGAATAAGGGCAGGGCGTTCGGGGATGGCCTGGGCCACCGACTCCCACAGGTTGGCGTAATTCCAAACCTCCACGGGCAATCCTCCATACCTAAAATATGGAGCGCATAAACGGTCGGTCGGCGCTGCTGTCAACGCCGACCGATCGGTCGGTTAGTGGGCCATGTGGTCCATCGACATGGCGCCCATCGGCGCGGCGCCGGTGGCCGGGCCCATGCCAACCGAGAACTCGATCTTCAGCCGCGCGCCGCTCTTGAACACCAGGGTGGCGGGGACGACGTCGCCGGTCTTCTGGGCCTTGGCCAGGCCGATCAGCATGACGTGGTAGCCGGCCGGCGCGAAGGTGATCGCCTTGCCGGGCGGCAACAGCACGCTGTCGACCTGCTGCATCGTCATCAGGGCGCCTGACATCGAGGAGCGGTGCATCTCCACCTTCTTGGCGGCGGGGCTCTCGATGGCGGTCAGGGTGTCGGGGACCGCGCCGCGGTTGGTCACGGTCATATAGCCCGCGCCGTTGACGCCGGCGGCGGAAGGCCGGCTCCAGGCCTGGGCGACCTCCAGCCCGCCGAGGCGGTAGGTGGCGGCCTGGGCGGCGGTGGCGATGAGGGCGGTGGCGGCGAGGCCGAGGATCAGGGTGCGCATGGGGTCCACTCTAATATCAGTGCTGATGGGTTTCGGAGGCGGGGTCGGCCGGCAGGACGCGGAGCGCCGGGGCGGGATGGCTCAGGCCGGTCTCGCCGGGATCGGGGATCTGCGTCCACTGGGCGTCGTCGGCGAAGGCCGGCGTGGCCAGGGCGCTGGCGGCGAGCAGCAGGACGCGCAGCGAGGCGCGTGAAACATGGGCATGTAAGAAATTCCAGACTCAAAGACGTCAGCGCGCGCGCGGACAGCAGCCCGGCGCTGGATGCGGAGGTCAGAGAGGCTGGAGGGGTGGTCCTTGGCCGAAGGGACGCGGCGGAGCGCGAGCGCCGCGCAGGACGACTTCGACGCTCGGCGTCTGGACGATGTGCTCGGCGGCGTAGGCGATCGGAACGACGGAGAGTTCCGGCGTCGTGGTCATCGCCAGGGTCGCGCCCAGGCAGTCGTGGCAGGGGAGGCCGGCGAAGCCCTTCTGCGCCTGACCATTGTGGTCGAGGACCACGGTCGTAGCGCCTTGCGGGGTGCAGAGCTCGATGCGGACGGCGCCGATGGACTCCACGGCCAGCGACGCGGCCGGCAGCAGGGCCTGGATCAGCAGGGCGGCGACGGCGAATAGCACGGCCAGGGGCGTACGCGCCTGCGACCTGCCTCGATGCGCCCCAATTTCCATGGCGGCGGTCATAAGGCCGTGAACACGGGTTCCGCAAGGGGCCATCCGCCGGGCATATTGCAGCTATCAACGAGGAGAGCGCATGGAAGGCCACGTTTCGCCCGGCGAGTACAAAGACGTCATTCTCTTTCTCGCCACCGCCGGCGTGATCGTGCCTCTGTTCCGCCGCTGGCGGATCAGCCCCATCCTCGGTTTCCTCGGCGCGGGCGTGGTCCTAGGCCCCTATGGCCTGGGGGCGCTCAGCGACACCTTTCCCTGGGTCGGCTACTTCACCATCGACAATCCGCAGGAGGTGGGCCAGCTCGCGGAGTTCGGGGTGGTCTTCCTGCTGTTCATGATCGGGCTGGAGCTCTCGTGGGAGCGCCTGCGGCTGATGCGCCGCTACGTGTTCGGCATGGGCGCTCTGCAGGTGGGGCTCTGCATCGCCGCCATCGCCGGCGTCGCCATCACCTTCGGCGTCGATCCGATGGCCGGCGTGGCGATCGGGGCGGCCTTGGCCCTGTCGTCCACCGCCGTGGTCATGCCGATCCTTACCGAGCAGAAGCGCCAGCACTCCACCGCCGGGCGCGCCACCTTCTCCGTCCTGCTGTTCCAGGACCTGGCGGTGGCGCCGATCCTGATCACGCTGGCGATCCTTGGCCGCAGCGGCGGCGACCAGGCCTTCTCGCCCAAGATTCTGCTGGCCTTCGCGCCGGCGGTGCTCGGGATTGTCGGCCTGGTGGTGTTCGGACGCCTGCTGCTGCGCCCGATGCTCAAGTCGGTGGCCCGGGCCAAGAGCGAAGAGCTGTTCATGGCCGCCTGCCTGCTG
>JAYVDG010000495.1:0-3886 GCA_043749525.1 Phenylobacterium sp. | reverse complement strand
CGCCGGTCGCGCCTACGCCGCCTATGGCGGGGTCTATGTCGCCACCTCGATCGGGTGGCTGTGGCTGGTGGAGCGACAGGCGCCGGACCGTTGGGACCTGTTGGGCCTCGCCGCCTGCTTGGCGGGATCGGCCATCATCCTGCTGCCGCGATCAACCTAGCCCCGGAAGCGCCGGGCGACGGCCGACTCGGAAACCGGCTTGCCATTCTGGACTGACTGGTCCAAAACTTTCTTATGGCCAGACCTCTGGAATTCGACCGCGACGCCGCCCTCGCCCGGGCGATGCGGGTATTCTGGCGCCAGGGCTATCAGGCCGCCTCGCTCCCCGACCTGCTCACCGACATGGGGATCAGCCGCAGCAGCCTCTATGCCGCCTTCGGCGACAAGCGCGGCCTGATGCTGGAGTGCCTGGACCTGTTCGCCCACCGCACCCTGCAGATCCTGTCGCGCGCCCGCGCCGGCCAACCGGCCTTGGAGGCGCTGCGTCAGTTCTTCGACCGCAGCGTGGTCGATCCGCCCGGCGGTCGGGCCGAGTGGGGCTGCCTGCTGGTCAACACGGTGCTGGAAATGGCCGACGTCGATGACGGCCTCAGCGCCCACGCCGCCGCGCGGCTGGCGCAGGTTCAGGCGGGATTCGAGGATTGCCTGCGGGAGGACGGTTGCTCACCCGCCCAGGCCGCCGAACTCGCCGCCTTCCTGATGCTGGTCAACCAGGGCTTGCGGGTCTCCAGCCGCCGCCCCCAGCCGCCCCAGGCCCGGCGCGACCAGATCGCCACCACCTTCCGCGTCCTCAGCGCCGCCATCCCCACCGAGGTCCTCTCGACATGAAACCGGCTGTCCAGATCGAAGTCCTGCGCGAACTGATGTCCCAACTGGACGACGGCGTGAACGCCGACGCCGGGGGTGTGATGTCCTGCCCCGCCAGCACCTACACCTGTCCCGACCTGGCCGGCCGCGAGTGGGAGACCTTCTTCCGGGGTCACCCCCAGATCGTCGGTATGACCGCCGACCTACCCGAACCCGGAAGCTTCATCACCTGCAACGACCTGGGCATCCCGATCCTGGTGACCCGGGACAAGGCCGGCCAGGTCCGCGCCTTCCTCAACTCCTGCCGCCATCGCGGGCCGATGGTGGAGCAGGCCCGCCGGGGCCGGAAGTCGCGGTTCTCCTGCCCCTTCCATGCCTGGACCTATGACTCCTCCGGCGCCCTGATCGGCGTGCCTCAGGAGGAACAGTTCGGGACCATCGACAAGGCGTGCCTGGGCCTGATCGAACTGCCGGCCGCCGAACGGTTCGGGTTCCTGCTGGTCCACCCCGATCCCAAGGGCGTCATCGACACCGAGGCGTTGTTTCAGGGCGTCGCCGAGGACCTCGAGCACTGGGACTGGGCGCGCTACGTCCTGGCCCACGAGCAGACCCTGGACATGAAGCTGAACTGGAAACTGGCCACCGACACCTTCGGCGAGACCTATCATTTCAAGCGCCTGCACAAGGACACCCTGGCCAACAACTTCCACGGCGACGTGCTGTCATACCGGTCTTACGATCGCAATCACCGGATGATCCTGTGCCTGAAGGGGATCGATCAGCTGAGGGGCCAGCCAGAGGCCGACTGGACCATCGAGCAGGGCGGCTTCCCGGTCTATTTCCTGTTCCCCAACGTCGTGGTGAACGTCGGCAACAAGCGCATCGCCGTCGTGCGGGTCTATCCCGACCCCGAAAACCCGGGCCGTTCGATCTCCCAGATCAGCTACTATTTCGACCGCGAGGTCCTGGCCGAGAACCCCGGCATGGCCATGCTGTTCGCCGAGGGCTTCACCGCCGTGGTGGCCGCCGAGGACTACGCCACCGCCGAAACCACCCAGCGCGCCCTGGCCGCCGGCCTGCAGGACCAGCTGCTGTTCGGGCGCAACGAGCCGCCGCTGCACCACTATCACAACACCTTCCGGCAGGCGCTTGGGATGGAGCCGCTGCCGGTGGTCTAGACCCGGAAGCGCAGCACGGGGCCGTTCCAGTCGTCGCTGACCACGTCGGTCTCCTCGACGTCGGCATAGGCCGCCGCGGCCTTGCGCCAGAAATGCAGCGCCCCGACATTGCGCCGGGCCACCGCCGCCTCCCACACCCCGGGAAAACGGCGGAAGATGGCGTGGGCCGCGGCCAGGCCCACCCCGCCCCGGCGGTGTTTCCGCAGGATGAAGAACTCCGCCATGTTGCGGTCCACGGGCCGGCCGGCGTGGGAGTGGGTGTCCAGCAGCGCAAAGCCCACGATGTGTTCCCCAAGCCAGAGCAGCAAGGCGATGTGCTCGCCGTCGTCCCGCCAATAGGGCGCCAGCCGATAGGCTTCGAACAGGCCATTCTCGTCCACCTCGCCGCGCGCCTGGCCGGCCCACTGCTCCGAGAAGTCGTGGACATAGAGCTGTATCAGGTTCTCGAAGGTGAGGTTCTGGTGGGCCTGGGCCACCTGGATTTCGATCGGCTCCATCGCGACTCCCCCGCAATCTTTCCTGCCCACGCCGCGTTTCTGGACTAGGTTCGGCCCATGTCCAAATCCGATAAATCCGACCACCTCAACGATCTCGAACAGGCCCAGCTTGCCCTGGTGCGCGCCCAGCAGCGGGCGATGGCGAGCGGCGCCAAGGTGCTGATCATCTTCGAGGGCCGCGATGCGGCGGGTAAGGACGGCACGATCCGGCGGGTGATCGAGCACCTCTCGGTCCGCGCCACCCGGGTCATCGCCCTGCCCAAGCCCTCGGACCGCGAACGCAGCCAATGGTACTTCCAGCGCTATGTCGGTCACCTGCCGGCGGCCGGCGAGGTCGTGATCCTCAACCGCTCCTGGTACAACCGCGGCGGCGTCGAACCTGTGATGGGGTTCTGCACCCCCGAGGAGCACGAGAACTTCCTGCGCGACGTCTCCACCTTCGAGGCCATGCTGGTGGAGAGCGGCCTCGTCGTGGTGAAGCTCTGGCTGGACGTCTCCAAGAAGGAGCAGGCCAAGCGCCTGGAGGAACGCCGCACCGATCCCCTGAAGGTGCTGAAGTCCAGCCCCCTGGATGAGGCGGCCCAGACCAAGTGGGACGACTATACGACGGCACGTGACGAGATGCTCAAGCGCACCCACGCCCCGCGCACGCCGTGGGTTTGTGTGCGCAACGACGACAAGACCGAAGGCCGGCTCAACGTGCTGCGCTACCTGGTCAACGCCATGGCGCCCAAGGACATCGCCAAGAAGATCAAGGACCCGGACCCCAAGGTGGTCTTCCCCTTCGAGATCGAGGCCCTGTCGGACGGGCGCCTGGAGCGGTAGGGGGCCTGTGACCGAGGCTCTCAGCGCACTGGAAGCCCGACGCATCGCGCTCGCCGCGCAAGGGTTCGCCGACCGGCGCCCCGTGGGTCCCGGCAAGCGCCACCTGATCAAGACCATCGAGCGGCTGGGCCTGCTGCAGATCGACTCGGTCAATGTGGTCAGCCGCACCCACTATTTGCCGCTGTTCTCCCGGCTAGGCGCCTATCCCAGGCCGCTGCTGGAGACCCTGGCCTGGGGCAAGAAGCCGGTGCTGTTCGAGTACTGGATGCACGAGGCGTCCCTGGCGCCCCACGCCCTGCAGCCGCTGATGCGCTGGCGGATGGCCGATGCTCGCGAGGGCGTCGGCCTCTGGAAGGGCGTCGCCCGCTTCCTGCGCGAGAACCGCCCCTTCATCGACAAGGCGCTTGCCGAAATCCACGCCCGCGGCGCCATCTCGGCAGGCGAACTGGAGATCGGCGAGAAGAAGGGGGCGGGCGGCTGGTGGGGCTGGAGCGAGGGCAAGCGGGCCATGGAGTGCCTGTTCTGGGCCGGCGAGATCACCACGGCCACCCGGCGCACCACCTTCGAGCGGGTCTATGG
>JAYVDG010000494.1:0-3893 GCA_043749525.1 Phenylobacterium sp. | reverse complement strand
CCTGGCCGCCCAGCTCAACGCCGCGCGGGACAAGCTAACTCGTAAATGAGGAGCCCTAACCCGGCTTGACGACCATGCAGGCCATCTTCTTGGCCTTCAGGGCGCCGCACGCGTCCTTGGCCGAGGCCTCGGTGAAGCCTGAGAAGCGGGCGCGGTAGGCGCCGCCGCTGGAGTCGGTGTCGCCGTCGGCCTTGCCGAAGTGCTTGCCGAAGCGCTTCTCGACGAGGGCCAGCTGCTCCCTGGCCAGCGATTTGGACTTGAAGGCTCCGACCTGGACGACCCACTTGCCGGCGGGCTTGCGGCCTTCTTTCTCAGCCTTCTTGTCCGGATTCTTGGCGTCAGCCTTGGGCTTGTCAGCCGACTGCGAGCCTCGCAGCATGTTGCGCGTGGGATCGACGAAGTCGTAGCTCGAAACCCGCGGCGGGGGCGCCGAGGCCAGCACGATCTTCAGCCCATCCTGCTCGCCGTCGCCCTGTTCGACCGAGGGCCGCTCGATGGGGCCGACGGGTTCCGGCTCGAACAGGTTCTGGGCGATGGTGATTTTCTCACCACGGGCGCGGCGGTTCATCACGTCGAAGCCCGTCAGCAGCAGATCCTCGGCGTTGTTGTTGCGCTTGGCGGTGGAGGGCGCGCCCAGCACCACGGCGATCAGGCGGCGGTTGTCGCGGACGGCCGAGATGGCGATGTTATAGCCCGAGGCGTTGGTGTAGCCGGTCTTCAACCCGTCCACGCCGGGCATCGCGCCCAGCAGGCCGTTGTGGTTGTTCATCGACGTGCCGCGGAAGGTAAAGGACTGCTGGCTGAACAGCCGGTAGTACTGCGGATAGTCGCGCATCACGGCGCGCGACAGGATGCCTATGTCGCGGGCGGTGGAGACCTGGCGGCTGTCGGGCAGGCCCGAGGCGTTCACGAAGCGGGTGTTGGCCATGCCCAGTTCCTGGGCGCGCAGGGTCATCATGGCCGCGAACCGGGCCTCCGAGCCGCCGAGCTTTTCAGCCAGGGCCACGGCGATGTCGTTGGCGGACTTGATGGCGAGCGCCTGCATGGCCTCGTTGACGGTGAGGGATTCGCCGGCGGCCAGACCCAGCTTGGTCGGCGCCTGGGCGGCGGCCCGGGGCGAGATCATCACGGTGTCGTCGGCGCGCAGGCGGCCCGAGCTCAGAGCCTCGAAGGTGAGGTAGAGCGTCATGATCTTGGTGATGGAGGCCGGATAGCGGGGGCTGTCGGCGCGCTTGGCGTAGAGCACCTCCCCGGTCCTCGCATCCACCACGATGGCCGCGTATTTCGGCGCCGTGGTCGGCAGCGTCGGCATGGTGAGGTAGGGGATCTGCGCCTGAGCGGAGGTCGCCAGAGGGCAAACCGCGGTCAGGGCGGCGGCGCCAAGGGCGACAAACAGGCGGCGGGCGCGCTCGAACATTGCGGTTCGTCCGTCGAATCAAAGGGTTGGACGACCCCCGGTCGCCGTACTGAAACCCTATCATGACACCTCGGAGCTTGCGCGAGAGTAAACACCTCTTGAGCGAGCCCTTTTGTCGCGTTGCGGGTTATGCAGGCGCCCGGAGGAATTCGCTCGGACAGCGATGTTGCACTGCAACAAAGACACTTGACTGCTGCACTGCAACATGAGAAATAGGCTGCGAGATCAAAGAGCCGCAACGCCCGACTGGTGCGACGCGGCACAGCCCGTCAACCACGTTCCCTGGAGTTTTCCATCATGGCCGCCGCCGAAACCGTCAAGAACACCGTCGAGCAGTTCACCACCGCTGGTAACGCCGCCTTCAAGGACGCCATCGAAAAGTCCCTGGCCGGTCTCGCCGACGCCAACGCCCATTCCAAGAAGAACCTGGAAGCCGTCATCGCCTCGGTGACCGCCGCCACCAAGGGCGCTGAAGCCCTCGGCGCCCAGGCCACCGCCTATTCCAAGAAGGCCGTGGAAGCCAACGTCGCCGCCGCCAAGTCGCTGTCGGCGCCAAGTCGATCCAGGAAGTGGTCGAGCTGCAAACCAGCTTCGCCAAGTCCTCCATGGAAGCCTACATGGCCGAGCTCTCCAAGATGGGCGAGATCGTCTCCGCCTCGTTGAAGGACTCCATGAAGCCCCTCAACGAGCGCGTCACCGCCGCCGTCGAGAAGCTGCAGGCCGTCCGCTAAGCCTTTCTGAAAGTCCCTCCAGCCGCGCTGGCGTATTTGGCGCGGACCCTGCGAAGGCCCGGACCGGAAACGGTCCGGGCCTTTTCATTTTTCAACCCGTGGCCGGTTTCCCCCGCGCCTGAAACCGCGCTAGACCTTTGGCCATGTCACAGGTTGAAGAACGCTTGGCCGCGCAGGGGATCACCCTCCCGCAGCCCGTCGCCCCGGTCGCCAACTATGTCCCGTTCGTACGGGTCGGCGCCCTTGTCTACATCTCTGGCCAGGTCTCCCTGGACGCCGGAGGCGGCGTCCGCGGCATCGTCGGCGAGGATGTCGACATGGAGGCCGCCAAGGGCGCCGCGCGCCTTTGCGGGATCAACCTGATCGCCCAGATGCGCGCCGCCTGCGACGGTGACCTCGACCGGGTCGTCCGGGTGGTGAAGCTGGGTGGCTTTGTGCAGGCCGGCCCGAGCTTCTTCGAGATTCCCCAGGTGGTGAACGGAGCCTCGGATGTGATGGTCCTGGCCTTTGGTGACGCCGGAAAGCACGCGCGGTCGGCGGTGGGCGTCTACCGCCTGCCGATGAACTTCGCCGTCGAGGTCGACGCCGTGGTGGAAATCCGGTGAAGGACCCCAGGGACCAGTTCGGCGAGGCGTGGGACTTCCTGTTTCACCCGCCCGTCGCCCACCGCGGCCTGTGGTCGCCGGACGGCGCGCCGGAGAACTCGCTGGGCGCCTTCCAGGCCGCCTGCCAGGCGGGCTACGGCATCGAACTGGACGTCCACCTGTCGGCCGATGGTGACGCCATGGTCTTCCATGACCACGGACTGAAGCGGATGACTGGGACCGAAGGCAAGTTGAAGGACCGCACGGCGGCCGAGCTTGGCGAACTGCGGCTCAAGGACACCGACGAGCGCATCCCGACCCTGATGGAGACGCTGGCCCTGATCGGCCACCGGGCCATGGTCCATATCGAACTGAAGACCGACTTCGGGGCGGTGGGCCCGCTGGAGCAGCGGGTGCACGAGATCCTCATCGACCACGCGGGCCCGACCTGCGTGATCGGCTTCAATCCCTATTCCCATGCCTGGTTCGCTGATCGGTTCCCGGGCGTGCTGCGCGGCCTCGACAGTTACAGTTGGGAGGAGGACACGCCCCACCTCTCGGCCGAACAGCGCAAGGGTTTCGCAAAGCTGGAGCAGGTCTCCATCGCCCGGCCGCACTTCCTGGCCATGAGCCTGGACATGGTGCAGAGCGAAGCCGCCGTGAAGCACCGCGCAGAAGGCATGCCGGTGGTCGCCTGGACGGTGCGCAAGCCCGAGCAATGGGACGCGCTGAAGGACCACTGCGACAACCTGATCTTCGAGGGCTGGGCCGCGTGAGCCTGAAGGCGGCGGTGAAGGTCAGCCGCCGGATCGCCGAGATCGGCCGCGAAGGCTGGGACGCCTGCGCCGGCAACCCAGACTACGCCGCCAACCCCTTCGTTTCCTTTGATTTTCTGGATATCGTCGAACAGTCCGGCTGCGCCATTGAGCGCATGGGCTGGGGGCCACAGCACCTCTCTGTCGAGGACGAGGATGGCAAGGTGGCCGCCGTCATGCCGCTCTATCTGAAGTCCCACAGCCAGGGCGAATACATCTTCGACCACAGCTGGGCCGAGGCCTATGAGCGGGCCGGCGGACGCTACTATCCCAAGCTGATCTCGGCGGCGCCCTTCACCCCGGCGACGGGCCCGCGGCTGCTGGTGCGGCCGGGCGTGCAGGTCGA
>JAYVDG010000493.1:0-3910 GCA_043749525.1 Phenylobacterium sp. | reverse complement strand
GATGGCGACGAGTTCGCTCCGGCGATCTTCCAGGTCCGCCCGCATCTGTTGCGCCTCAAGGGACTGGGCGGGCCGCGCCACACCGGAGGCGACGGCGGACGGTGTCGCCCTCCAGAGGGGAGAAAGGCCGGCCAGGAGATCATCGAGGGCTTTCAGTCGGGCCTTGGAGTAGGTCAGATCGATCCAAGCCACCGCGGCGCCCACATGAACCTCGCGGAGGCTCAGACGCTCGGCGGCGACGGCAGCGGCTATCCCGCTTCGCGCCTTGGCGCGTTCGGCGGACCGCTTCGCGCCATTCGGAACATCCTGGACGAAGCCGAACCTGGCCATGGTCATGCTGTCGCCATTGAAGCGACCAGCCGGCGGACCGGAGATCGGAAAGTTCTCCACGCCCAATGCCAGCTTGGGATCGGGCAACGAGCCGGCCGCACGCGCAGCGGCGCGGGCGCCTTCCATCTGCAGCGAACGCGCTTGCAGGTTTGGAGATGACGTCTCGGCGGCCGCTAGAGCGGCGGCATAGGTAAGAGGCGCGGCGTGACTCACCGAGCTGGCGACGAGCGCGCCGACCGCAGACAAACCGGCGGCGATCTTGGAAAGGATCATTGCTTTCGTCCTGAATCGGGAGGGTCGCACAGGATGCCGACCCTGAGCCCATGATCAGCGACCACATGCGCTCACGCGCGCGGTCAGGCTGGTCAGGGGCGTCCGGCGCGAAGCCGGGCCACTTCAGACGATGCTTCTAGGTGGTCGTTCTGCTCGAGGTGGCGCGAGCGCTTCCAGCGGCAATGTCGCCGCCGCAACCAGGCGCACAGAAGCCGGGTGGGCGCTCCATTCGATGGAGACCGGGAGGGTAGCTGCGACGCCAGACACGGTGGCGCAGGCCTGGGCGCAGGCCTTGCTCGATTGAGGGGCCTTGTCGTTGTGATCGCAGCAGGGATCGGGCGCGGCTTTGGCATCGTTCGAACCCCGGGCCATGGGCATCTTCATGCCGGCCATTTCTGAGCCGACGTGAGAGCAGCGCTCCTGGGCGGCCGCAGCCGCCATCGGAGTAAACAGCAGACCCAAGACGGCCAAAAGGGCTAGAAGCGCGCGCATTCAAATTCCACTTAGTCCGGTCCTGGCGAAATGTCGATCCGCAGCCACCCGCTGACAGGGTCTGGCACGCTCCGATGTCGGGCGCTTCAGCATCATGCAGGGCGTTACAGCGGCTCCTGGCGCGGGACCTTCTGGGATCGGTGAGGGATCGTTGGCGCTATTGCGTATGTTTGACAGAGACCGAACTTAGCCAATGGGATTTTGAAGATGCGCCGACACCTCACCTTCGCAGGCCTTGCCGCCAGCGCCGCACTGCTTATCGCGGGCCAGGCCGCCGCCCATGCCCACCTCGTGACATCGACCCCGGACGCCAACGCGACGGTCGCGACGCCGAAGATCATCAGCCTGACCTTCAACGAGAAGCTGACGCCCGCGTTCTCCAAATTCGAGCTCAGCATGCCGGCGATGAACGGGATGAAGGTCAAGATGAAGACCACCGTGTCCAAGGACCACCTGACCATCGTCGGCAAACCCCAGGGCAAGCTGATGCCGGGCGCCTATGTGATCACCTGGCATGCGGCGTCCGACGACGGCCACAAGATGGACGGCGTCGTCCCCTTCACGGTGAGGTAGCGCGTGCTCGAGCCTGCGGTCATCGTCCTCAGGTTTTTGCAATTCGCGGGAGCGATGGTCCTTTTCGGATCATCGCTCTTCCTGATCTACGCCCTGCCCCAGGACGGCGCGGGATCAGGTGCGGAGCTAGGCTGGCCGCGAAAGATTCTGGCCTGGGCGGCCGGTGTCGTGCTGGCAGCCAGCGTGGTGGGCCTCTTGGCTCACACCACGATCCTCGCCGGATCGGTTCGTGAGGGCATGACAGCGGCGTCGCTTTCGGCCGTCATGACCACCATGTCGATGGGGCCTTCGACGCTGATCCGGGCTGGCGCAGCGACCCTGGCGCTGGTGGCCCTCGCGCGACGGCTCAGCCGCGCAACCTGGTGGCTCTGCGCCGGCCTGGGCGCCGTTATCAGCGCAAGCTTTGCCTGGATGGGTCATGGCGCCGCCACCGAGGGCGCGCTGGGCCTGCTGCACCTGAGCGCCGATATCCTTCACACCCTGGCCGCAAGCGCCTGGATCGGCGCGCTAGTGGCGTTCTTCCTTCAGCTTCGACCCCGGGCGCCATCGGTCATCCTGGACGGGGCGCTGTATAAGGCCCTCCATGGCTTCTCCGGCGTCGGCACAGGCCTGGTCGCCGTGATTGTCGCCACCGGCCTGGTCAACAGCTGGTTCCTTGTCGGACCCACCCGCATTTCCGGCCTCTGGACCACACCGTATGGCCAGCTGCTGTCGCTGAAGCTCTTGGTGTTCGTCAGCATGCTGGCGCTTGCCGCCGCCAACCGCTTCCGCCTGACGCCAGCGCTGGGCGCGGCCGTCGACGACGGCCAGTCAAGCGATCACGCGCTTGACGCTCTGCGCCGCAGCCTGCTCTTCGAGACCGCTCTCTCCATTCTGGTGCTGGGTCTGGTGGCCTGGCTCGGCACGTTGGCCCCGGTCTCCGCTGGGTAGTCGGCGCCGCGGTCGTCCAGGGGCGCTAGAAGAAGCTCCGCACGCCGACCACGATGCTCTTGTCCTCGACGCGCTCGCCCAGCGTCCGGGCGTAGTCTCCGGTCCGACCGACCTTTCGGTCCCAGGAGACGCCGATGTATGGCGCGAACTCGCGGCGGAACTCATAGCGAAGACGAAGGCCGACTTCGGCGTTTGACAGGCCCGACCCTGTGCCCGTGGCGCGGCTATCTTGGGCGGCGAAATTCAGCTCCGCGCGGGGCTGCAGGATCAACCGGTTGGTCAGCCGAAGGTCGTAGCTGCCCTCAACCCGCCCCAGCAGGTCGCCCTTGGTTGACAGGAAAGCCGCGCCCTCGACCTCAAACCAATAGGGCAGCAGAGTCTTGAACCCGACGGTTGCGTAGGTACGTCCGCGGGGCTCGAAGTCCTGCCGAACGCCGACCTGGACGTCGGTGTAGACGCCTACCGCGCGCGAATAGAGCGCCTGCAGTTCCGCGCTCTCGACACCTTCACCCGAGGTTCCCTCGCCTTCAGTCTTCAGGACAAAGCGGTCGATGTCGCCGCCGAACCAGGCCTCGCCTTCCCAGCGGTAGCCATCGGCGCCCTTGCGCGCCTGGTGCTCGGCGAGACTGGCCATGACCTTGGAGACGGGCATCGCGCCGTGCTCATGCCGCAGTTGGGTCCGTG
Source organism: Phenylobacterium sp. (assembly GCA_043749525.1). Taxonomy (GTDB): domain Bacteria; phylum Pseudomonadota; class Alphaproteobacteria; order Caulobacterales; family Caulobacteraceae; genus Phenylobacterium. The sequence goes on along the minus strand of JAYVDG010000493.1, from coordinate 628 downwards.
CCGCCAACATGGCTTCGGGCGGGAAGTAGCGGTCGGCGGCGTGGTCTGCGGGGGCCGTTGGCGGAGGCGTTTTTGCGACCTCGATCTCGCTCAGCAACGGCTGGCTGCCGGTGGCGACAGGCATGACCATCTCCGGCATGGCGGCATGATCCATGGGCGGCGCTCCGGGCGCCATTGCGTGCCCGGCCTGCGGGTCCGCCGCGGACGCCTCGGGCCCGGCGGGCATGGCATGGCCAGCCTGGGGGTCGGCTGCCGGCGGTGAGGCGGCGGGCTTCGCGAGCCCCGCATGAGTAGGCGCCGCCGCCCGTTTCGTGATCTTGGCCGGCTTGGCCGGAGCTTTTTTCACGGTCGTCGGCATGGCAGCCGGCATACTCATGCCCGACATACTCATGCCCGACATCTTCGAGTGATCCATCGGCTGGGCAAGGGCTGGCGCGGCCAGCACGAGCGGCACAAATCCGAGCAGGGCAAGACGGTTCATGCTGCACCTACAGCGAGCGGCCGAACGCTGAACACCTGAAACATGCCGGCGTGCATGTGGTAGAGCATGTGGCAGTGGAACGCCCAGTCGCCAGCGTCCGCCGTGAAGTCCCAGGACACCTTTCCCCCCGGCAGCACCGTCACCGTA
>JAYVDG010000492.1:0-3918 GCA_043749525.1 Phenylobacterium sp. | reverse complement strand
ACAGGCTCGGCGTTGAGGCCGGCCAGGCGCGCGGCTTCGGCCAGGTCGCCGGGTGTCGCGGCGATGTTCGAGTCGAAGGTTGTCGTGAACACCTTCGGGTGCATCTCGGCGAAGGGGCGGAAGTAGCCCTCGGAGTCCTTTCTCGCGAACATCCCGGCCACGAGGACGAGCGGCCGAGGATCGCGGTCCACGAGGCGCGAAGCGGCTTCGGCGAGCGCGCGGCCGGCGTGGGGGTTGTGGCCGCCGTCGAGCCACAGGTCCGAGCCCCGCGCCTTGGCGAGCGCCGCCAGCGGGCCCTTGGTCAGGCGCTGGAAGCGCGCCGGCCAGACCGCCGAGGACACGCCTTTTCCGAGGTCGTCTTCGCTGAGGTCGTGGTTCAGTGTCAGGGCCGCGGCGACCGCCAGGCCGGCGTTCTCGAACTGGTAGCCGCCGAACAGACTGGGGGCCGGCAGGTCCAGCAGCCGGTCCGGCATCTGCACCATCAACCGGCCGCGTTCCTCCCAGGCGTCGAAGTCGCGGCCCATCAGGAAGAGCGGCGCCATGCGGTCGTCCGCCTCGCGCTCGATCATCTCCAGGGCCTCGTCGGGCTGGCGGGCGCAGACGACGGGGCGGCCCCGCTTGATGATCCCGGCCTTTTCCCAGGCGATCTTGCCCAGCTCCGGGCCCAGCATTTCCAGGTGGTCGTAGTCGATGGGCGTGATCACGCTGACCGCCGGCGCGTCGAAGACGTTGGTGGCGTCGAACCGGCCTCCTAAGCCTACCTCGACCAGGCAGATGTCGGCGGGGGTGTCGGCGAAAGCCTGGATGGCCAGCACCGTGGTAATCTCGAAGAAGCTGATCGGCAGGCCGTCGTTGGCCGCTTCCAGCCGGTCGGTGAGCGCGTCCAGCTTCTCGTCGCTGATCAGCTCGCCCGCGATGCGCACCCGCTCGGCGAAGCGCACGAGGTGCGGCGAGGTGATGGCGTGGACCTTCAGGCCTTGCGCCTCCGCGATGGCGCGCAGGTAGGCGACGGTGGAGCCCTTGCCGTTGGTGCCGGCCACGTGGATCACCGGCGGCAGGCGCCGCTCCGGATGGCCCAGCGCGGCCAGCAGGCGCTCGACGCGGCCGGTGGTGAGGTCGATCAGGACAGGGTGGTTGGCCCGCAGGCGCTGGATCACCGCGTCCGAGGCGCGGATGGGGTCGTGCTCCAGCATCGGGGTGGGATCAGGCGGCGGGAAGGTGTTGGGCCCGCCCCATCGTCAGGGTCTTCAGGATCGAGGACAGCACCTGGCGCATCTCCGAGCGCGGAACCACCTTGTCGACCATGCCGCGTTCCATCTGGAACTCGGCGCGCTGGAAGCCCGGCGGCAGGCTCTCGCGGATCGTCTGTTCGATCACCCGGCGGCCGGCGAAGCCGATCAGGGCGTTGGGCTCGGCCAGGTGGATGTCGCCCAGCATGGCGTAGGAGGCCATGACGCCGCCCGTGGTCGGGTCCGTGAGGACGACGATGTAGGGCAGGCCAGCGGCCTTGACCTCATTCAGCGCCAGCGTCGTGCGGGCCATCTGCATCAGGCTGAGCGTGCCTTCCTGCATCCGCGCCCCGCCGCTGGCGGTGAAGATCACGAAGGGCACTTCGCGCTTCACGGCCTCGCGGGCCGCCTTGATGAAGGCCTCGCCCACCGCCATCGACAGCGAGCCGCCCATGAAGGCGAAATCCTGCACCGCCACCACGGCGGGCTGGCCCATGATGTGGCCGTAGCCAACGGCCAGCGCGTCCTGCTCGCCGCTCGCCTTGCGGGCGGCCTTGATGCGGTCCGGATAGGGCTTCACGTCGGGGAATTTCAGGGGGTCGTCGGCCAACACCGGCGAGGCGATGCGCTCGAACTGGCCGTCGTCGAAGGTAAAGCGCAGGCGGGCCGCGGCGCCGATCCGCATGTGGTGGCCGGACGGGGTCACCCACAGGGCGGCCTCCAGGTCCGGTCGATAGATCATCTCCCCAGTGTCGGGGCACTTCACCCACAGGTTCTCAGGGGTTTCGCGCTTGGAGAACGCGTTGCGCACGCCGGGCGCGATACGCGACAGCCAGCCGGTTCGCTTCTCTGAGGCGGCGGGCCGCCCGGGCTTGTCGTTTCTCTGCTCAGCCATCGCCATGGTTCTAGACCGTCGTTTGGCCGACTCGCGCGGAGCGCACAGCCTTAGCCAAGGAATCTGCTTTGGAAAGAACCCGCTGGGTCACGTCTTCGTTCATCTGCAGCGCTTCGGCGATTTCGTCCACAAGCGCGGAACCGACGACCACGGCGTCGGCGACCTTGGCGATCTCGCCCGCGCGCTCGGGCGTGCGGATGCCGAAGCCTACCGCGACCGGCAGGCCCGAGGCCTTGCGGACCCGTACGACGTGCGGCGCGACCGTTGCGGCGTCAGCTTCCTTGACTCCCGTCACCCCGGCCACCGAGACATAGTAGACGAAGCCGGAGGTGCGCTTGATCACCACCGGCAGGCGCGCGTCGTCAGTGGTGGGCGTCGCCAGCCGGATCAGCGATACGTTCACCGCATCCAGGGCGTCGGCCAGGGGTGTGGCTTCCTCGGGCGGCAGATCGACGACGATCAGACCATCGACGCCGGCCGCCGCGGCATCGCGGGCGAAGGCTTGGTAGCCCCAGTTCACCAGCAGGTTAGTGTAGCCCATCAGGATGAGCGGCGTGGTCTGGTCGGCGGCGCGGAAGCCGGCCACCAGCTCCAACGCCCCCTTCAGGGTCATGCCCTTTTCGAGCGCGCGTAGCGCCGAGCGCTGGATCGGCGGGCCCTCGGCCATCGGATCGGAGAACGGAAAGCCCAGCTCGATGATGTCGGCGCCGGCGCCCGGCAGGCCGGCCAGGATCTTGGCCGCCGTCGCCGCGTCGGGGTCGCCGGCCATCACATAGGCCACGAAGGCCGCGCGGCCTTCCGCCTTCAGCGCGGCGAAGCGCGCGTCGATGCGAGCCGTGCCTTGGGCAGCGGTCAAATCTCCATCCCCAGATGGGCGGCGACGGTGGCGACGTCCTTGTCGCCCCGGCCGGAAAGGTTGAGCACCACGATGCCGTCCTTGCCCACATCCTTCACCACCTGATCGAGGCGGGCGAGCGCATGGGCGCTTTCGATGGCCGGCAGGATGCCTTCCAGCTCGGCGCAGAGCTTGAAGGCGTCGAGGGATTCCAGGTCGGTGGCGGAGAGGTAGGTGGCGCGGCCGACGTCGTGCAGGAAGCTGTGTTCCGGCCCGATGCCCGGATAGTCCAGGCCGGCGGAGATCGAGTGGGCCTCCGTCACCTGTCCCTCGGCGTCCTGCAGCAGGTAGCTCAACGACCCGTGCAGCACGCCGGGGCGACCGCCGTTGATCGCCGCGGCGTGGCGGCCCGTCTCGATGCCCGAGCCCGCCGCCTCGACGCCGTAAAGGCGCACGCCCTCGTCGTTGAGGAACGGATGGAAGATGCCGATAGCGTTCGATCCGCCCCCGACGCAGGCCACGACCGCGTCGGGCAGACAGCCCTCGACGGCCATCACCTGCTCGCGGACCTCCCGGCCGATCACCGACTGGAAGTCGCGGACCATGGCCGGATAGGGGTGCATGCCCGCCGCCGAGCCGATCAGATAATAGGTGTCGTGGACGTTGGTGACCCAGTCACGCAGCGCCTCGTTCATGGCGTCCTTCAGCGTCGCCGAGCCGCTGGTCACGGGCCGCACTTCGGCGCCCAGGAGGTGCATGCGAAAGACGTTGGGCTTCTGCCGCTCGACGTCCACCGCGCCCATGTAGACCACGCAAGGCAGACCGAAGCGGGCGCAGACAGTGGCGGTGGCTACGCCGTGCTGGCCGGCGCCGGTCTCGGCGATGATCCGGGTCTTGCCCATCCGCATGGCCAGCAGGATCTGGCCCATGCAGTTGTTGATCTTGTGCGAGCCGGTGTG
>JAYVDG010000491.1:0-3918 GCA_043749525.1 Phenylobacterium sp. | reverse complement strand
GGCGGTCTTGCGGACTGTGACGGTGATCTGGTCCAGGGCCGCGGCGGTCTCTTCCAGCGTCGCGGCCTGCTGTTCGGTGCGGCGAGAGAGGTCGTCGGCGGCGGTGCTGATCTCGCCGGCCCCGGCGTGGATGCCCGAGACGTTGCCGGCGATAGCCCCCATCACCTCTTCCAGGTGGCTGATGGCCTTGTTGAAGTCGGCGCCGAGCTTGGCGTACTCGCCAGTGAAGCTCTGGCTCATGCGGTGGCGCAGATCGCCTTCGCTGAGCGCCTGCAGGGCGCCGGCCAGGCCGTGAATGGCCTTCTTCTGCTCCAGGTCTGTTTCGCTGCGCAGGCCGGCGGCCTCCAGGTGCTGGTGCTCGACGATGTCGTTCTGAAACGACAGCAGCAGGTCCATGTCCAGGAGGGCGGCCTTGATGACCGCGCCGATGGCGTCGCCGGCCTTGTCGCGCTGGGCGGTCTTGACGCCGAAGCCCTTGGGCCAACGGGTCGCCAGGATCGAGCGCACCATCTCGTCGAGGATGCGGGCATAGCCGCCGATCGCCCACTCGGATTTGAAGCCGACATTGACGTGCGCCTCGGCGATGGCGCGCACGTCCTTCAGATAGGCGTCGTCATAGCGCGCGGCGAGCACGCCGGCCCAGCGCCCGACCTGGCGCTGCTGGGCCTTTTCCATGTGTTCGGGGCCGCCGAACACGATGCGGGTCGCGTCGTGTCGGCCGAGTTGTTCATAGAAGGCGGCGATAGCCACCGGCAGGGCCTTTTCCACCACTGGGCGCGCGTCGACCAGCGCGGCGCGGGCCTTGGCGTCCAACCCGATGAAGTCAAGGCGGCGGTCGAGGGCTATAGCCTTGGTGTCAGCCATGCGGGGGCCGGGCGTTCTGAGCAGCCGCGAAAGGCATGGCGTCGGATTTGAGTCGGCGACTCGGCGAACGTGGCTCTTCGAGCCGGGTGAGACTCAGGGGTGTCGCCGTGATGCTGTCGAAAAGTTGGGAATACTTCGACATACTATGATCTATCATCAATGAGCCCCCCGCTGATTTACCTACCTGCATCGAATTCTGTGGAGGCGACGAGCGCGCCAAGGCCAGTTCGATCAGACGTCTCATTGGGGTACGGTGTTTGGCTTGAAGAAATGGTTACCGAAATCTTGGCTCGACTTGGCCTTAGGGGCGGTTCGCCAATAAAAGCCGCGACTTGAAGGCCTCCGCGACAATCTGGCGCGCGCGGTCGGGGTTAAGACTTGAGGGGGCGGGGGTTCCGCGAGGTCAGACTTGCGGACGGCGCCGTACGGTGCTGGCCTGTCGCCCAACAAGACGCGCCGGAGGATAACGCCATGGACCTGAGGCTCACGCCCGATATGGAGTCGTTTCGCGACGAGGTGCGCGGCTTCCTGGTCACCCACCAGGACCGCTATGCGCCTGGCGCGGGCGCTGATCGCCCCCGTGAGGCGGCCATGGAATGGCAGACCCTGCTGATCGACAACGGCTACGCCGCCCGCACCATCCCCAAGCCCTATGGCGGCTATGGCGCCGAGCCCGACATCCTGAAGTCCCGGATCATCGCCGAGGAATTCACCGCCGCCGGCGCGCCGCGCGGTTTCGCCAACCAGGGCATCTCCATGCTGGTCCCGACTCTGCTGGAGGTGGGCTCGGAAGAACAGAAGACCCGCTGGATCTCGCCGACCCTGCGCGGCGAGATCGTCTGGTGTCAGGGCTACTCTGAACCGGGCGCCGGATCAGACCTTGCCAACCTCCAGACCAAGGCGGTGGAAGACGGCGAGGACTTCCTGATCTCGGGCCAAAAAATTTGGACGAGCACCGCGGCCCAGGCCGACATGATCTTCTGCCTGGTGCGCACCGAGCCGCAGGCGCCCAAGCATGACGGGATTTCCTACATTCTGTTCCCCATGACCACGCCGGGGATCGAGGTGCGGCCGTTGAAGACCATGACCGGTTCAGCCGAGTTCAACGAGGTGTTCTTCACCGATGTCCGCGTGCCGCAGAGCGCGGTGGTGGGCGGGCGGGGGCGGGGCTGGTTCGTGGCCAATGCGACGTTGAAGCATGAGCGCGGCATGCTGGGGGACCCCAACGCCACCGAGGCGCGGTTCGCAGCCCTGATCGACCTGATGAAGAGCGAGACCATCGACGGCCAGCGGCTGATCGACAACCCGGTGATGGCCGACCGGCTGATGCAGCTGCAGGCCCGGGTGATGACCATGAAGTTCAACGGGTTGCGGACCCTGACGGCCTCGATGACCGGAGAGCCGGCCGGGATGGCCGGCATGGTGGTCAAGCTGCAGGGGTGCGAGCTGAACCACCAGATCGCGGCCCTGGCCATCGACGCCCTGGGGGAGCTGGGGGTGCTCTACGAGGACGGGCCGCACCTGCGCGCGAAGGGGAGCTGGCAGCGGAACTACATGTTCGACCTGGGGCTGATCATCGGCGGGGGCACCGCCCAGATCCAGAAGAACATCATCTCCGAGCGGGGCCTCGGCCTGCCGCGCGAACCCAAGCTGGCGGTGGTCTGATGGATTTCTCCCTCACCGAAGACCAGCGGATGATGCAGGAGAGCCTCAGCCGCACCCTGGCCGAGGCGTCTTCCCTGGACCGGGTGCGCCGGTTCGCCGGCGACCCCGCCGACCGGGGCGTCGATGTCTGGGCGGCGCTGACCGATTTCGGCCTGCCGGGCATCGTGATCTCAGAGGAATATGGCGGCCTGGGCCTGACCCTGTTGGACGCGGCCCTGATGTCCGAGGCGCTGGGACGGGCGGTGGCGCCGGTTCCCTTCCTTGGCGCGGTGCTGGCGCCGCTGGCCCTGCGGCTGACAGGATCGGCCGAGCAGCAGAGCCAATGGCTGCCGAAGCTGGCCTCGGGCGAGGTGACGGCGGCGGTGGCCATCTCCGAGGCCGTAGCCGGGGCCCGCGACGGAGCCGGCGTCACGGCGTCCGGCGGCAAGCTGTCGGGCAAGGCGCTGTTCGTGCCCGGAGGCCTGGGCGCGGACCTGCTGATCGTGGCTGACACCGGTGGCGCTCTGTATCTGGTGCAGGGCGGAGCCGCCGGTCTCACGCGCGAGATCATGACCGGCATCGACCTGACCCGCCGCATGGCCGAACTGACCTTCGACCAGGTCGCCGCCGAGCCGCTCGCGGGCGGCACGGGGGTGCTGGCCCGCCTGCGCGACGCCGGCTGGGTGCTGCTTGCCGCCGATACGCTGGGCGCCTGCGACGTGATGATCGAAAAGGCCGTGGCCTACGCCAAGGAGCGCAAGCAATTCGGCCGGGTCATCGGCTCCTTCCAGGCGGTCAAGCACCTATGCGCCGAGATGGCCGCCGAGCTGGAGCCCTGCCGGTCGCTCGTCTGGTACGCCGGCTACGCCTTCGACGCCGCGCGCGAGGAGGCCTCCCTGGTGGCCGCCCACTCCAAGGCCCACCTGTCGGAGGTGTCCCGCTTCATCGCCCGGACCTCCACCGAGGTGCACGGGGGCATGGGCATCACCGACCTGCTGGGCCTGCATTTCTGGTTCAAGCGGGTGGGCCTGAACCGCCAGCTGCTGGGTGGTCCGGAACGGGTGCGGGCGCTGGCCGCCCAGATGCAGGGCCTGACGGCTTAGGCGCCAACCTCGGCTCGTAACAATAATCCCGTCATCCCGGACGGCCGACAGGCCGATCCTGGACCCAGAGGCCCACCGCCCTGCCCCTGGGTCCCGGCTCTCCGCTTCGCTGCGGCCGGGATGACGTGATGGGTTTGCTTGACCGCTTAGAGGCTGCCCCGAAATGAAGTTGGGTGAAATCAGGTACTTGTGATTCTGTTGAAGGTGATAGCCATCAACGGACATCGACATGTGGACTGAGATCACCCGACGCAAGCATGCCCGAAAGGGCCTGCGGTATTCAAGCGATCTGACGGACGAGGAATGG
>JAYVDG010000490.1:0-3926 GCA_043749525.1 Phenylobacterium sp. | reverse complement strand
TCTCGGCGGCGAAGGGGCGGACCACGCCGTCCTCGCCCGTGGCGCTTTCCAGCAGCCGCAGGGAGGTGGTGCCGACGCAGACGATGCGGCCGCCGGCGGCCTTTGCGGCGTTAAGGCGGGCGCAGGTTTCCTCCGTCACTTCACCGTACTCGGCGTGCATCCTGTGGTCGGCCAGGTCGTCGGTCTTTACCGGCAGGAAGGTGCCGGCGCCCACGTGCAGGGTGACGAACTCGATGGCCACGCCCTTGTCCCGCAGGCGCGCCATAAGCTCGGGCGTGAAGTGCAGGCCGGCGGTCGGCGCGGCCACCGAGCCGTCGTCGCGGGCGTAGACGGTCTGGTAGTCGGTGCGGTCCTGTTCGTCCTCCGCGCGCTTGGCGGCGATATAGGGCGGCAGGGGCATGGCGCCGCGCTCGGCGATGGCGGCGTCGAGGTCGGGGCCTGCGAGATCGAAGGACAAGGTCAGTTCGCCGCCCTCCCCCTTCTCGGTGATGGTGGCGTCCAGCACGCCGAGCAGGCAGGCCCGGTCGTTGGTCTCGCCGAAGGCGACGCGATCACCGACGGCCAGGCGCTTGCCGGGCTTCATGAAGGCGGTCCAGCGGCTGGGGGACAGGCGGCGGTGCAGGGTGGCCTCGCAGGCCTGCAGGTTCTCGTTGCGATAACGGGTCCCCTTCAGGCGGGCGTTGATCACCCGGGTGTCGTTCAGCACCAGGACATCGCCGGCCCGCAGTTGGTCGGGCAGGTCCGACACCCGCAGGTCGGCCAGCGGCGCGCCGGGCGTGACCCCCAGCATGCGAGCGGAATCCCGGGGGCTGACCGGCCGCAAGGCGATGTTGTCGTCGGGCAGGTGGAAGTCGAAGTCGGCAAGTTGCATGGCGAGGCGTGAAGGCCATGCGCGCCGCCACGCGTCAAGCGGCAGACCATGCTAGAGCCCGGACATGGGACTGCTCCGAATCGCCATTCGCGGCCTGCTGGCCGCCCTGATGTTCGCCGAAGGCCTGGTCTGCGCCGTCGCGGCCCTGGTCGCCCAGGCCGGGCGGATCGCGCCCCGGCCCGACATGCTGGCCCACTTCGCGCCGTTCTGGCTGATCGGCGCCGCCGTGGTCGTGGCCTATGGTCTGCTGCTGGCGCCCGGGGCGATGCGAACGATCTTCCTCACCGTGGGCGGGGTCGGGATGGTGGCGGCCGGGGCCCTGATCCTGCCGGAACTGACTCGCCCCATGAGCCCCCGCGCGCCAGCCGACGCGCCCCACCAGATCAAGCTGATCCAGTTCAACGTCTGGGCCAGCAACCTCGATATCGACGGGACGGCCCAGTGGATCGCCGACCAGGACGCCGACATCGTCATCCTGGAAGAAGCCCGCCCCGTGATCCGCGACGCGGTGCTGAAACGCCACCCCTACAACGTGGTCTGCAAGAATTGCTCGGTGGTCATCTTCAGCAAGACAAAGGCGACGGAGACCGACGTCCCCTCAGAGGTTCAGCACGGCCCCCGCCCTTCCATGGCGCGGGCGACCTTCCGGGACGAGGCGGGCGACTACACGGTCCTGGGCCTGCACTACACCTGGCCCACCGCCGACGGCATGCAGCAGGCCCAAGGCCGCATGGTCAGCGACGTGCTGAACCGGCTACCCAAGGATCGGATGATCCTGACCGGCGATTTCAATTCCACCCCCTGGTCGTTCTCACGGCGGCGGGAGGACGCGATGTTCGGGCTGGAACGACGGACCAAGGCCCTGTTCTCGTGGCCCGCCTATCTGGGCGCCAAGGTCCCCTTCCCGTTCCTGCCCATCGATCATGTCTATGCCGGCAAGGCCTGGCGCACGGTCAGCGTCAAACGTGGCCCCCGGCTGGGCTCAGACCACTATCCGGTGTTCGTAACCCTGGCGCGGGTTCCCTAGAGGCTGCGGCGGGTCTTGGCGAGGTCGCGTTCGGCGGCGCGGCGGGCCTCTTCATAGCGTTCGGTCTCCTCGGCCTCGCGGGCGTCCAAGGCGGCGCGCTGAGCGGCCATGTCGGCGACGGCCTCGTCGTGTTCGGCTTCGACGCTCGCCAGCCGGGTCTGGGCGTCCTCAACCTTCCGCAAGGCCGCCTTGGAAGGCCCCTCGGGTTTGGCGGCCTTGGGTAAGGCGGCAGGAAGCGCATGGCTCTTGGCCGGCCGGCGCAGCACTTCGCCGGGCTTGGCGAGCGCCGCATCGATGAGTTCAGGATCGTCGGTCTCGTGGGCCGCGCCGTTAGCGAACAGGTCCTGGTGGGCTTCCCAGGCGGCGAGCGCCTTAGGGCGTGACGAGGCGGCGACCAAATAGTCGGCCAAGCCGTCGGAGGTGACGAAGAGCTTCAGCTTGGCGGCCATCCCGAACTCCTAGGATAGGGAGGCGATCTCCCGGGCGATGTTGGCCCGCGCCACGTCCTCGAAGAGGGCGCGCAGAGCCGGGTCGGGATAGATAACCGGGGCGTCCAGGAAGTGTTGCATCACCTTGGCCCGGCCGACGCGCCAGGCCTCGTCGGGGACGTGGGCGTATTCGGCCCGCACCTGGTGGATATAGGCGTCGTAGTCGAGGGGCGCGGCGGCGAGGATGGCCAGGTCGATGGAGACCAGGATCTCGCCCAGGCGGTCCTCTTCCTCCACCACGTGGCCGGCGGTCAGGCGGATCAGCCGGGCCACTTCCTCGCGGGCATGGAGGGCGACGTCGAGGTCGCGGAGATCGCGCTTGGCCATCTCCGCGCTCTTGGCCTCGTTGTCCGAAGCGGTCGGGTCGTAGACCGCGTCATGCCACCAGATGGCGTAGGTCAGCACCTGGCGCTCGGAGTCCATCAGGTCGGGAACCTGATCGAGCAGCGCCAGGCACTGCTCGATATGAGTCCGCGTATGGTAGCGCCTATGCGGTTGCGCGTAAGCCGCTTCCAGATCGGGCGTCACGCGTCGGCCGCGACCTTCATGGAGACGATCTTGCCGGGCGCGCGCGGCGGCTCGCCCTTGGGCAGGCCGTCCACCAGGTCCATGCCTTCGGTCACTTCGCCCCAGACGGTGTACTGGCCGTCCAGGAACTTGGAGTCGTCGAAGCAGATGAAGAACTGGCTGTTGGCGGTGTTCGGCTGGTTGGTGCGGGCCATGGAGCAGACGCCACGGACGTGGGGCTCCTTGGAGAATTCGGCGGTCAGGTTCGGCTTGGACGAGCCGCCCGAGCCGGTGCCGGTGGGGTCGCCGCCCTGGGCCATGAAGCCCGGGATCACGCGGTGGAAGACCACGCCGTCATAGAAGCCCTCGCGGGCGAGTTCCTTGATCCGGTCAACGTGGCCTGGCGCCAGGTCCGGGCGAAGCTTGATCGTCACCGGGCCGCTTTCCAGCGTCATGATCAGGGTATTTTCGGCGTCCATTACTTCACCTCTGAGGGAATTCGAATTGCGCAGGCCGTGAAATCGGCCCCCATCTCGCCACGCACATTGGCGATCTCGGCCTTGAACCAGGCGCTCGCGGGGTCGATCACCCGGACCTTCGGGCGTTCGGCGGCGGGGATATCCGCCATTACGCGGACCTTCAACATCTTATCGGGATCGGTCACCGGTTCTCCGACCTTGATGGCGCGCACGACCTCCAGGCCGGAGATCACCCGGCCGAAGGCGGTGTAGCGCTTTTCGAGGGACGGATAAGCCTGGCGCATCAGGAAGAACTGGCTGTTGGCGCTGGCCTCTGCCTCGCCGCGGGCCATGCCGGCGACGCCAGGGCAATAGAGGCCCCAGCCGGAGATCTTGCCGTCCTTGGTCATCGGCATGAGCATCGAGCTCTGGGTCATGACCGGCAGGGGCCCAATGAAGCCGATCTCGGCCACCGTCTGGTCGGCGACCTGGACGAAGGGGGTCTCGGGACCGCGGCGGAAGGTGAACTCGGCCGCCAGGTCCGGCTTGTCGGAATTGCCCTCGCCGGTGTCCTT
>JAYVDG010000489.1:0-3926 GCA_043749525.1 Phenylobacterium sp. | reverse complement strand
AGCAACTGTCCATGATCGCCCGGCGTTACATGCGTGACCTTAGGAACTCGGCGACAATCGAGACCAAGTGAAAACCGGACCACTCGCGCTAACTCTTGGTGACCCCGCCGGCATCGGTCCGGAGATCATCGTCAAGGCGTGGGCCCAACTCCGTCAGACCGGTCCCGCCTTCCTGGTGGTGGGCGACAGCCAATCCTTGGCTTCGGCCTCGGGGTCCGGCGCGACCATCGTCCGCGACGTGATCTCGCCGGAGGAGGCCGCCAAGGTCTTCCCCGACGCCATTCCCGTCCTCGACATTCCCCTGCGCGCGCCGGTGGTATCCGGCCAGCCCAGCTCGGCGGCCGCCAAGTCGGTGATCCAGTGGATCGAGACCGCCGTGGGCCTCGCCCTCTCCGGCCAGGTCTCCGGGGTCGTCACCGCGCCCATCGCCAAGGCCCCGCTCTACGAGGCCGGCTTCGCCTTCCCGGGCCATACGGAGTTCCTGGGCGAACTGACCCAGGCCACCCGCTTCGACGGCGCTCGCGGGCCCATCATGATGCTGGCGGTGCCGGGCCTGCGCACCACCCTCGTCACCGTCCACGAGCCTATCGCCAAGCTGCCCTCGGTGCTGAGCATCGAGAAGGTGGTCAACGCCGGCCTGGTGACCGCCCAAGCCCTGCGCCGCGACTTCGGCATCGACCAGCCGCGCCTCGCGGTGGCCGGCCTCAACCCTCACGCCGGCGAGAGCGGGACCATCGGGCGTGAGGAGCACGACATCATCGAACCCGCCGTCCGCGCCCTGCGCGACCTGGGCGTCGACGCCACCGGTCCCACACCCGCCGACAGCCTGTTTCCGGAAGAGATGCGCGCCCGCTATGACGCCGCGCTCTGCATGTATCATGATCAGGCGCTTATCCCTGTGAAGATGCTGGACTTCTGGGGCGGCGTTAATGTGACGCTGGGTCTGCCCATCGTGCGCACCTCCCCCGATCACGGCACCGCCTTCGACATCGCCGGACGCGGCCTGGCCCGCGCCGACAGCCTCATCGCCGCCATCCGCATGGCCGACGAGATCGCCACCCGCCGCGGGGCCTGATGCACCTCGACCACCTCCCGCCCCTGCGCGACGTCCTCGACGCCCATGGTCTCGCCGCCAAGAAGAGCTTCGGCCAGCACTTCCTGTTTGATCTCAACATCACCCGCAAGATCGCCCGCCTGGCCGACGTTCACGCGGGCGATCACGTCATCGAGGTCGGCCCCGGCCCCGGCGGTCTCACCCGCGCCCTGCTGGAGACCGGCGCCCAGGTCACGGCGGTCGAGAAGGACCCCCGCTTCCTGCCCCTACTGCAGGAGCTGAACGACGCGGCGGGCGGCGCCCTGACCGTCCATCTCGACGACGCCCTGACCGCCGATGAGACCGCGCTCGCCGCCGGCCGGCCCACGGCCATCGTCTCCAACCTGCCCTACAATGTCGGCACGCCCCTGCTCATCAAGTGGCTGACCGGCCCGTTCACGCCACGCTCGCTTACCCTGATGTTTCAAAAGGAAGTCGCCGAGCGCATCGTCGCCGCGCCGGGTTCCGAGGCCTACGGCCGCCTCGCCGTCATCGCCCAGGCCACCGCGCAGGCCAAGCTGGTGATGGAGGTCTCGCCGCGCGCCTTCACCCCGCCGCCCAAGGTGACCTCCGCCGTCGTCCACCTGGTCCCGCACGTGACGCGCCTGGACCAGCCCCTGCTGGACAGCCTGCAGACCCTCACAGCGGCCGCTTTCGGCCAGCGCCGCAAGATGCTCCGCTCCAGCCTCAAGCAGCTGGGTGGCGAGGCGATCTGCGAGAAAGCCGGCATCGACCCGTCACGCCGGGCCGAGACTCTGGATGTGGAGGAATTCCTGGCGCTCGCCAGGAGCCGTTAGCGGGCCAGATCGACAGCGTCGTTGGTGCAGGCCCGCTCGCCTGGCGCGTCGTCCAGCCTGTGCCAGGCCGGTCCGCGATCCATCCGCTTCGAACAGCGCGGCGCGTCCCCCTGCGACGAGAACTGCAGACCGATCGACTGCCGCTCGCCCTCGCCATAGCCGCGGCCATAGCCGTCATAGCCATATCCGCCGTACTCACCATAGCTGGCGTAGGGGCTGTTGCGGCTCTGGCTCACCGCGATGGCCAGGGTCCCGGTCTCGCCGATGGGGATGACGCTCAGCACCGAGAAACTGCGATAGCCGCCGGCGCCGACGCCGACACTGACCTCGCCGTGCATCTTGCGGTCGCCCGGGGTGATCCCGTCCACGCCGTCCTGCTCCAGGCTGGGCGTCGGAGCCGACTTGATGAACTGGTCGATCTGGGCCGCCGTCGAGGGGTCGGCCACCGGAACTGGCGTGGAGGACGCCGTCGCCACCGCCTCCTGAGCCTTGGCCGAGCCACTGGTGGCCGATCCCGCCAGCACCGCGACCGCCGCGCCAACCATCCAGAACTGTACGCGGGTCATCGGCGGGACTCCTTCGGCCCCAAGCTCGCCCGCGATTGCGGCGCGCTGAGGGCGCGGGTGTTTCACTCTACGCCATCAACGAGACCGCGCCATCCCAGGCCAGCTTCCCCCCCACCACGATCAGCAGGCCGTAGATGATCTTGTAGAAAGCCTGGCCCGGCACGCGCCGCACCAGCCACACCCCCGCCCAGGTGGACACGATGGCCAGGGGCAGCAGCGCCGCCGAGGTCGCCAGGCTCTCATGGCTGAACTGCCCCAGGGCCAGATAGGCCGGGACCTTCATCCAGTTCACCACCGCGAAGAAGATCGCGCTGGTGCCGATGAACACGTCGCGGGCCAGCTTCTTGGGCAGGACGTACATCTGGAACGGCGGCCCGCCGGCATGGCTGATCTGGCTGGTGAACCCCGCCGCGATCCCCGCAAGCACGCCCCGCCACGGCAGGCCCTCGACGCGCGCCGGCCGCTCAGGGGCGCTCGCCCGCTCCACCCACAGCCGCTGCACCGCGAACACCACCGAGACCGCGCCCACCGCCATCTCCACCGCCCCGGGCTTCACGAAGGCCGCCAGCGCGAAGCCTGCGAAGATCCCCACCGCCGCGCTGGGCAGCATCAGGATCAGGATGGCCTTGTCCCAGGTCCTGCGGAACGACCACACGCTGACCACATCCTGCACGATCAGGATCGGTAGGGTGATCGACGCCGCCAGCATCGGCGATACCGCCAGCGCCATCAGCGGCACCGCGATCACCCCGATCCCGGCGAACCCGCCCTTGGCCAGCCCCAGCAGGATCACCGCCGGCACGGCCAGCACATAGAACCACGGGTCGGTGATCACCGCCGCCGTCCGCTCATGTCCGAGCCCGTGACGACATCGGTGGCCGGCCCGCCGTCGCGGATGGTCTTGCCGCGATAGATCACCGCCCCGATCAGGTTTGGCGTGCGCCACGCCGCCGCGCAGAAATCGTCCCAATGCTCGCTCGGAACCCACAGGCACGGCGAGCGCGGATCCTCGTCGATGGCCAGGTCCACCAGGTCCTTGATCCCCATCACGACGCCAGCGCCGCCACCCGCGCGGCGAGCGCCACGTTCACCGCCTCATAGGCCGGCACGAAATCACGCGCGATCTGGGCCTGGGTGAAGGTCAGCGGGACCAGCCCCGCCAGGTCCTCGCCGTGGAGCAGCCGCGTGCCGCCGCTCACCGCGTCCAGGGTGAAGTGATGCCGCCCCCGGAACAGCAGCGGCACAGACCCCGCCCAGGCCAGGGCCCGCCCCGGCTCACAAGCCACCAGGGTCACGGTCTGGGAGATCGTCGCCCCGGGCTTGGCCGAGGCCAGGTTGCGGAACACCATGGGGATCCTGGCCCCCAGCACCGCGTCGCCGTGGGCCTCCAGGTTCAGCGGGTTCCACGCCGGGTATCGCGCGAAGTCGGCCAGCACCGCCCACACCGTCTCGGGCGGCGCCGCGATCACC
>JAYVDG010000488.1:0-10449 GCA_043749525.1 Phenylobacterium sp. | reverse complement strand
TCCGACATCAGGCCACGAACCAAAGCTGCTCTCCCCAAAGAGCAGCCTTGAATCAGCGATCAGATGATTTGGGAATCCACTTCGTCAACACGACCTAGTGCGGGCCGCCCCAGCCCCGTGACGCTGGTTAGAAGGTGACAGCCATCTTGGCGTAATAGAAGCCGCCGCTGATGCCGTAGGGCGAGTACTGGTTGTAATAGGCGAACTGCGGCGTGCCCCGGTTGGCCACCCTGGTGATGTCCGGATACTCGTTGAGCAGGTTGTTTGCCCCGATCGACACCCGCACGTGGTCGGTCACGTCGTAGCTTAGGTCGAGATCGACGATGCCCTGGGGCGCCAGGACCTCGTCGTTCAGCGGGTTAGTGGTGCGCTGGATCACCTCGCCGTAGCGGGTGATGCGCAGCACGGCCTCGAAGCCGCCCACGGTCCAGTCAGCCGACAGCACCTGCTTGTCCTTGGGCGTGCCGACGGTGAAGTCGCCGATCTTCACCCGGTCGATCAGTACCAGGCCGGCGGCGGCGAGCGCCGGGGGCGGCGGGGTGATGCGGTCGAACTCGCTCTTATTGTAGTTGGCCGCGAGCGTCCATTTCACCGAGCCCCAGCTATCGAAGTCGGTGCGGTAGTCGGCGACGAAGTCGACCCCCTTCGTCGTCGTATCGGCGGCGTTGGCGGAGTAGAACACCGCCTGCTGCGGGTTGAGGCCCTGGCTCGCCAGCGCCGCGCTGACCACGGTGTTGGGACCGAGCGTCCCGGACTGCATGATCCGGTCCTTGATCTGGATCTGGTAGATATCCAGCGTCACGTTCATCCGCGGCAGGGGCTGCATGACGAAGCCTACCGAATAGTTGGTCGAGGTTTCCGGCTGCAGCGGCTTGGCGCCCAGCGCGATGGCGGCGGGGTTGTCCGGCGGCAGCAGCTGGACGGGGTAGAGCACCGTGCCGGTCGGGAACGAGACCCCGATGGTGCTGGACGAGCCATAGTGCTGTTGCTGCAGGGACGGGCGCGGAAGCCGGTCGAGGCGGTGCCTCGGATGGCGAACCCGCTCCACGGTTCAAACCGTGTTGAGAACTTGGCGGTCTTGGCCTCGCCGAAGTCGGAACAGCTCTCGTAGCGCCCGGCCAGGGAAACTTCCCAGTTGCTGGTGAGCCGCTGCTCGACGTTCAGATAGGCGCTCGAGTTGCTGCGCTCGAAGGTCCCGGCCGAGAAGGGTGGGAAGCCCGTCACCCCCTGCGACCCGCCCGAGGTCACCTGGCCCGCCAGCGGCGTGCCGGCCGGAGCGCGGTAGCCGCCATTGACGTAGGAGGCCAGTTCGCCCGCCTCGATGGTGAATTCGTCCTTACGGTACTCCAGGCCGGCGGCGGCGAACAGCGGCTCGGCGAAGATTCCGGTGTCGAAGTCCCGCGTCAGGTCGAAGTTGGTGGTGGATTCCTTGAAGGTCAGGGTTCCCAGGTAGAAGGAGCTGGGACTGGCCGGACCTAGCGAGGCGTTCAGGGAGTTGGAATAGTACCCCACTTCGTTGGTGCTGTAGGTGGTCGACAGGTCCCAGTTGAAGCCCAGGAGGTCGTCGCCCTTGGCGCCGGCGGCCACCTGGTAGTCCTTGTCCGCCAGGATGAGGCGCGGGGTGTAGCCGTCCGGATAGACCGCGGTGTTGTTGTTCAAGGAATTCGGGTTGCGGAAGGTCAGGTAGGCGGCCGTCTTGCGGCTGGACACCGTGCCGAAGGTGTAGAGTTCCAGGTGGTCGTTGACGGGAAGGCCGGCGCTGTAGCCCGCCGAATAGAGCTGCAGCTGCGGGGAGCCTGGGTGGCTGGTATGGCGGCTCAGCGTGCTCTCACGCGGATCCAGGACGCCGGGCGCCGTGGCGAAGTAGAGCTGGGTGGTGTTTGGGGTCAGTTCGCCGCGGTCGGTATTGTTCTGTGTCTTGGCGTCCAGGGTCACGCTGAGATAGCCGCCGTCGCCGATGGAAAAACCCATGTTCGCCGAGGCCTGGGCGGTCTTGCCGTCCCCCTGACCGCTGGCGCCCACCATGGCATTGAAGCCGCCGCCTTCGCTGTTCTTCTTCAGGATGATGTTGATGACGCCGGCCAGGGCGTCGGAGCCGTACTGCGCCGAGGCGCCGTCGCGCAGCACCTCGATGCGCTCGATGGAGGAGGACGGGATCAGGTCCAGGTCCGGCGGCGACTGGCCGTTCTGGGTGGTGCCGTTGACGAACAGGATGGCGGTGTTGTGCCGCCGCTTGCCGTTCACCAGCACCAGGGTCTGGTCGGCCGATACCCCGCGCAGGGACACCGTCTTGATGGCGAAGCTGGCGCCGGCGCCGGAGTTGGAGGTGTAGGCCGAGGGCACCAGGGTGGAGATCAGGTCCCGCGTCGACTGCTTGCCGCTCTTGGCCAGTTCGGCCGACGAGAGCACGTCGATGGGCGCCAGGCTGGTGGTGACGGTGCGCGAGGTCGCCCGCGTGCCGGTGACGATCACCTCTTCGACTTCATCGACCTTTTGCGCGAAGGCCGGCGACGAGGCCAGGCCCATGACCAGCACGCTGGCCGCCGCAAGATACGCTTTCATACCGTCTATCCCCCGTTACGGATGCAATGGAATGCCGGCCTGGGAGTCCTCCATGTCGCGCGCTTGCTTGGTGTTTTCAGGATGTGTGGAAATACATCCGCGCCCAAGTCCGCGCGTTCACGCATCTTCCGTCGAAAAACGGAGACTAGCGCGTCAAAGAAGATTTTTTTGAATACAGTCGTTGATCGAGACGAATGCACAGAGTTCGTATGACTATGCGTAATTCGACCCATTCCGGCTCGTCAACGCCGATGCGCCCAGCCTGAAATATTGGCCGAACCATGGCGAGGCATTCAGCAATCCTAGGCTTGCCTGCTCATTCGCCGATCATCGTCCGGACGGACCGGATCGTTCAGGTTGCAGCGCGTGCCGTGCTCGCCTGGGCCTTGGCGGAGGCCTGTTCGTGGGCGATGCCTTTACGAGGCGCGCGCTAGGCGCGGGGCGCCCACGTATCGCACCGGATCGGCGTCCACGGTCACGCGGCGCATGTGGCGGCGCTGGCCCGGATAGTCGTTGAGGGCATAGTGCCAGACCGACCTGTTGTCCCAGAAGGCCACCGAGCCGGGCTGCCAGACGAACCGCGTCGTGAACCGCTCGCCCCGGCAGTGCTCGAACAGGAAGTCCAGCAGGGGCTTGGACTCCCGCGTGCTCCAGCCGTCGATCTTCATCGTGAAGGCCGGATTGACGTACAGCGCCTTGCGGCCGGTCTCCGGGTGGGTGAGCACGACGGGATGGATGAACTCGCCGGTCGCGCCCTCGGCCTCGGCGACGTTCATGGACGAGCGCTTCTGAGCCGAATGGCCGCTGGAGGAATATTCCCGCCCCGCCGAGTGGACCGCGCTGAGCGTCTCCAGGGTGGCGCGCAGGCCCGGTGTCAGGGCCTCGTAGGCGGCCGCCTGGCTGGCGAACAGGGTGTCTCCGCCATAGTCCGGAACTTGCACCGCATAGAGGATGGAGGCGATCGAGGGATGCTCCAGGAAGCTCATGTCGGAGTGCCAGCCGCCACCGAAGTTCACCCGGTCGGCCGGCTCCTTGATCACCTCCATCACCTCGGGGTGGTCTGCCATGCCGGCCACATAGGGGTGGATGTTCAGCGGCCCGAACCGGCGGCCCAACGCCAGCTGCCCGTCGGGCGTCAAGGTCTGGCCGCGGAAGAAGATCACCTGGTGCTCGACGAAGGCCGCGCGGATCTCGGCGATGGTGGCGTCATCCAGGTTCTGCGAGAGATCGACACCGGAAATCTCGGCCCCCAGGGCGCCGGCGGTGCGTCGGATGTGCAGGTTCGACATGGCTCTCGTCCTCCTGGACACCTCGTCGGCGTCTCTACCTGGATTTCGTCACGTCCGGGTTCGCCGTTCAATCCCGGAACGCCGCAGTTTTTCTAGCGCGACGGGGAGAGCGGCTGGCCTCCGCCTAGCTTTCCGCCGCCTCCAGGCCTAAGTCCGCCTCACGGCCCGGCTTCCAAGGATACCGCCATGACCTCCAACACGCTCACCTGGCGCTCGGCCCTGCTGGCGCTGGCCGTGGTGGCGGTGTGGGGGACCAATTTCGTGGTGATCAAGGTGGCCCTGACCCACCTGCCGCCGCTGACCTTCGCGGCCCTGCGCTTCACCTTCGCCCTGCTGCCGGCCGCCTTCTTCATCAAGCGGCCCGATGTGCCGTGGCGCAACCTGGCGGCCTATGGCGTGCTGATCGGCCTGGGCCAGTTCGGCATGCTCTACATCGCCATGCAGCACGACATCTCGCCGGGCCTCGCCTCCCTGGTGGTGCAGGTCCAGGTGTTCTTCACCATCGGGCTGTCCATGTGGCTGACAGGCGAGCGGGTGAAGCGGTTCCAGATCGCGGCCCTGGTGCTGGCTACCGGCGGGCTGGCGGTGATCCTGCTGCACACCGACGGCTCCACAACGCCGCTGGGCCTGGGCCTGGTTCTGATCGCCGCGGCCAGCTGGGCCGGCGGCAACATGGTGCAGCGCTCGACCCCCGGCGTGAACTCCCTGGCCTACGTGGTCTGGGCCAGCCTGTTCTCCATCCCGCCGCTGCTGATCCTGGCCCTGGTGTTCGAGGGTCCGCAGCGCATGCTGCTGGGGGTCCAGCACGCCGATCTTGGGACCTGGGGCGCAGTGCTGTGGCAGTCGGTGGGCAACACCCTGTTCGGCTACGCCGCATGGGGCTGGCTGCTGGCGAGGTATCCGACGGCCACCATCTCGCCGCTGGCCTTCTTTGTCCCGGTGTTCGGCATGGCGGCCTCGGCGGCCCTGCTGGGCGAGCCGATGCAGGCCTGGAAGCTGGCGGCGGCGGGCCTGGTCCTGAGCGGCCTGGCGCTCAACATGTTCTGGCCGATGTTGCGCCGGGCTCAGGCCTCGTAGGCGTACATCCGGTAGGGGACCTCGGCCCCCTGCGGCTTGGAGAACTTCATCGTGTCCTCGACGAAGTGGAAGCCTAGCCGCTTCAGCAGCGCGCCGGAGGCGGGGTTCTCCGCATTGTGTCCCGCGACGACCCGCTTCAGCCCGACGGTATGGATGGCAAAGTCGATGAGCGCCGCGGCGGCCTCCTTGGCGTAGCCCTGGCCCCAGTAGGGCTCGTCGAACCAGTAGCCGATCTCGCCATAGGTCCCGTCGATGTCGTCGATGTCGGCGGTTCCGATCATCACGCCCTCCAGCAGCACGGCGAAGCGGTAGGCCGCCCCCGCCGCCCACTCCTTGCCGTGCAGGTCCGCCCACTCGAACATGGCCGCCTCCGTCGCCGGCCAGGGGGCCAGGCGCAGCATGCGGGTGACGTTCCAGTTGGACTGAATCTGCGCCATGCGGCCTGCGTCGCCGGATTCGGTGGGGCGCAGGGTCAGCCGGGGCGTCTTCAAACGGATGTCGCGGCTCAGCATGGATTGCGTCTCGATCTCCACCATCCCAGATGACAGCCTGATCCGGCTTCGCTATGCCGCGTCAAGGAGACGCCATCATGAACACCGAACAGGTCCTGGAAGAATTCCGCGCATCGGGCGCCTTGCGTGAGGGACACTTCGTGCTCTCCAGCGGCCTGCATTCCGGCGTCTTCCTGCAGAAGAACCTGGTCTTCCAGTATCCCGACCGCACCGAGCGCCTGTGCAAGGCGCTGGCGGCCAAGATCATCGCCGAGGTCGGACCGGTCGATCTGTGCATTTCCCCCGCGGTAGGTGGCATCATTCCGGGCTACGAAACCGCCCGAGCGCTCGGCGTCCCCTCTATGTATGTCGAGCGGGAAGGGGGCAGCTTCAAGCTGCGCCGCGCCTTCTCGATTCGGCCGGGCGCGCGGATCGCCATGGTGGAGGACATCGTCTCCACCGGCCTGTCGTCGCGCGAATGCGTCGAAGCCATCAAGGCGGCCGGCGGCAATGTCGTGGTGGCCGCGGCCCTCGTCGACCGCTCCGGCGGCCGGGCCGATCCGGGTGCGCCCTTCGTGGCGCTCGCCCGCCTGGACGTCCCGGCCTATCCCGCCGACCAACTGCCGCCCGAGCTGGCGGCGATCCCGGTGGAAGATCCGGGCAGCCGGAGACTGCACGGATGAACCGTCTGCGCCTGGGCGTGAACATCGATCACGTGGCCACCATCCGTAACGCCCGGGGGGCCACCTATCCCGATCCCGTACGGGCCGCCGAGATGGCCATGGCCGCCGGCGCCGACGGCATCACCGCCCACCTGCGGGAGGATCGCCGGCATATCTCCGACGCCGACATGGACGCGCTGGCCGTCATCACCCGCAAGCGCGGCATCCCGCTGAACTTCGAGATGGCCGTCACCGCCGAGATGGAATCCATCTGCCTGGCCCACGTCCCGCACGCCGCCTGCCTGGTGCCTGAGCGCCGGGAAGAGGTGACCACCGAGGGCGGCCTCGATGTCGTGAAGGGCCACAACGCCATCGCGCCGACCGTGCGCCGCTTCGTGGAGGCCGGGATCCGCGTCTCCTGCTTCGTCGACGCCGACCTGGATCAGGTCAACGCCTCCAAGTCGGTGGGAGCCCAGGTGGTGGAGCTCACCACCGGCCCCTATTGCGACGCCGTCCGCGACCGTTCGCCCGAGGCCCCGCGCCTGCTGGAAAACCTGCGCGCCACGGCGGCCGAGGCGCACCGGATCGGTCTGGAGGTCCACGCCGGCCACGGGATGGATTACGAGACCGCCAAGCCGATCGCCTCGATCCCGGAGCTGATGGAACTGAACATTGGCCACTTCCTGATCGGCGAGGCGATCTTCGTGGGGCTGGCGCCCGCCATCCACAGGATGCGCGCCCTGATGGACGAAGCCCGCGCCGAGCGCGCGGCATGATTCTCGGGATCGGCTCGGACCTGTCGGACATCCGCCGTATCCAGGGCAGCCTCGACCGGTTCGGCGAGCGGTTCACCAACCGCATCTTCACCGAGATCGAACGCACCCGCTCGGAGCGCAAGCCCGATAAGGCATCCAGCTACGCCAAGCGCTTCGCCGCCAAGGAGGCCTGCGCCAAGGCCCTGGGCACCGGCATGCGGGCCGGGGTCTTCTGGCGCGACATAGGCGTGGTCAACATGCGCTCGGGCCAGCCCACCATGGCGCTCACCAACGGCGCCCTGGCGCGCCTGGAGAAGATGGTCCCCGCCGGCCACAAGCCGGTGATCCACCTGTCGCTCACCGACGACCACCCCTATGCCCAGGCCTTCGTGATCATCGAGGCCGTGCCGCTCTAGATTCCAACTTGAGCGAAGCCGATCCGGGTTCCTTCTCCTGCAAGGGGAGAAGGGCGCACCCTATTGGCGCGCCATTGAGTTCAACGCTACGGTTTCAGATACTTCCCTTACCAGGCCACGTAGCGGTCCATCCGGTCCTTCAGGACGCTCGGCCTTGTCAGCCCGTGGTACTGGCCGGGATAGACGATGAGCTGGGTGTCGACGCCTTCGCTCTTCAGCGCCTGATACATCTGCTCGGAATTCAGCAGCGGAACGTCGAAGTCCTTCTCGCCGCCGAGGAACAGGGTCGGGGTCTTGATCTTGTCGGCCTCGCAATCGGTGGGCGAGGGCAGGTGAGGGCGTCCGTGTTTGTGCTAGGCTGTTGAGCATGACGGGGGGCTCCAGAGCATCGCGACGCCGGGTCGCCCACGGCCAGCACTGGTGGTTCGGCCTGGTGACTCTGCTGCTCGGCCTCGTCCTGACCCTGGCGCCCGCGCCCGCCGAACGGCCGCCCGAGGGGCGTTCGGTGCAGCAGGCCATGGCCGCTCAGGCGGCGCCCGAACTGTCGATCCGCATCAAGGCCCTCGGGCGTAGCTTCAACGGCCGAGTCGGCATCGCCATCCGCGACGTCGACGAAGGCTGGACCGTCGCCTTCGACGGCGACAACAAATACCCGCAGCAGAGCGTGTCGAAGCTCTGGGTCGCGCTCGCGGCTCTTCAGGCCGTGGACCAGGGGAAGATGGCGCTCACCGACACCGTGGTGATCCACAAGGACGACCTCAGCATCTTTCACCAGCCGCTGCGAAAATATGTCGGCGACAACGGCTATCCGGTCACCGTGGGCGAGCTGATCCGCGGGGCCATCGCCCAGAGCGACAACGCCGCCAACGACGTCCTGGTGGGCCATGTGGGCGGGCAGGCCGCGGTGCAGGCCAACCTCGACCGCCACAGGCTGAAGGGCGTCTGGGCCAGCCCGCCGGAAAAGGTCATGCAGACCCAGATCGCGGGCCTGGACTGGAAGCCGGAATATTCCTTCGAGCACACCTTCTGGACCGAGCGCGACACGCTGTCGCCCGAGGCCCGCTCGGTGAACCTCGATGCGTACCTGCAGGACCCCTATGACGCCGCCACCCCGGTCGGGATCGCCACCGCCCTGGCGCGGCTGAAGCGCGGAGAGCTGTTGTCGCCTGCCTCCACCGGCCTGCTGCTGAAGATCATGGGCGAGACCGAGACCGGTCCCAGCCGTCTGCCCGCCGGCCTCGGCCCCGGCTGGACGCTGGCCCACAAGACCGGCACCGGCCAAGTCTGGGGCGCCGTGGCCACCGGCTTCAATGACGTAGGGATTATGACCGCGCCGGACGGCCACAGCTACGCCGTCGCCGTGATGATCGCCCAGACCCGCCGCCCCGTCCCCGAACGCCAGGATCTGATGGTCGCCGTGGCGCGCGCCGTGGTCGCCCACCACGACCGCGAAGCCGCCGCCACGGGCTCTGCGACCCATTCGCCTGGATAAAGAGTTCACGGGCGCGACTCTTGCAGCTGGGCTATGCAGCGGTTAGCTACAGCTTCTCAATGCTCCGGCCCGCCGGAGGCCCGGAACCCACCTATGACCGACGACGTGCACAGCGCCGACAGCTCCGGAAAGTCCGGGGCGATGAATGAGGTCGTGGAGATCGTGAAGACGGTCGTCTACGCCCTGATGATCGCGCTGTTCCTGCGGGTGATCTTCTTCCAGCCCTTCACGATCCCCTCGGCCTCGATGGAGCCGACCCTGCTCGAGGGCGACTACATCATCGTGTCGAAGTATTCCTACGGCTATTCAAAGAACTCGATCCCCTTCAGCCCGCCGATCTTCAAGGGCCGCATCTTCGAGAAGACGCCGGACCGTGGCGACATCATCGTCTTCAAGCTGCCCCGCGACGGCCACATCGACTACATCAAGCGCCTCGTGGGCCTGCCCGGCGACCGGATCCAGGTGAAGGGCGGCGTGCTGTTCATCAACGGCAAGGCCATCCCGCGCAAGCCGCTGCCGCCCGTGATGGTGGATTCCGGCTACGGCTTCACCCGCAATGTCGAGCGCTATCAGGAGACATTCCCGAACGGGAAGACCTTCGTCACCTACGACTTCGGCCCCGACGGCGATGTCGACAACACCGACGTCTACGTGGTGCCCGAGGGCAACTACTTCTTCATGGGCGACAACCGCGACAACTCGCTCGACAGCCGCGTCCCCTCGGAGATCGGCGTCGGCTACGTCCCGGCCGAGAACCTGGTGGGCAAGGCCCGGATCATCATGCTGTCCTGGAACAAGGGCGCCTCGCTCTTCAAGCCCTGGACCTGGGTCCTGGACGCGCGGCCAAACCGGTTCTTCAACGTCCTGAAATGAACAAGCGCGAAGTCGCGGTCTCCGAACTCGAGGCCTGCATAGGCCACGTGTTCCGGGACCGCGATCTGCTTGAGCGGGCCCTGACCCACGCCAGCGTCGGCAGCGGCTCCACCAAGACCGCCCACAACGAGCGCCTGGAATTCCTCGGCGACCGCGTGCTGAACCTGATGGCCGCCGAGCGCCTGATGGAACTGCGCCCCGACGCCCGCGAGGGCGAGATGTCTCGTCTGATGAACAAGTTGATCACCTATCAGGCCTGCGCCCGCGTGGCGCGCCTGGTGGGTCTGCCGGGCGCCCTTCGGGTCGGCCACGGCGAGACCAAGACGGGAACCCGCGACAACGACAAGGTGCTCGGCGACGCCTGCGAGGCCCTGATCGCGGCGCTCTACATCGAGGGCGGGCTGACGCTCGCGAAGACCTTCTTCGTTGAATTCTGGCGCTCGGAATTCGAGACCATGGACGAGGCTGCTTTCAAGGATTCCAAGACCTTGCTGCAGGAATGGGCTATGGCGCGCGGACTACCTGTTCCGCGCTATGATGTGGTGGCCCAATCGGGGCCTGCCCACGAGCCGGTATTCACCATTGAAGTCTCGATCGAAGGCCAGTCGCCGGAGCAGGCGCAGGGCCGATCGAAACTGGAAGCCCAGAAAGCCGTCGCCAATATAATGCTGTCGAAACTCGAGACCGCCCAATGACCCGCGCAGGTTTTGTCGCCGTGATCGGCGCGCCCAATGCCGGCAAGTCCACCCTGACCAACCGCATGGTGGGCGCCAAGGTCTCGATCGTGACCCAGAAGGTGCAGACCACCCGCTTCCCCGTGCGCGGCGTGGCC
>JAYVDG010000487.1:0-3931 GCA_043749525.1 Phenylobacterium sp. | reverse complement strand
CTCCCCAATCACAGGCCACCATCGGCGCACACACCGCCACCCCGCGGAATCCCACCCACGATCACTTTCGATTCATCGAAGCCGGGGAATGCTCTAGCAGACCAATCAAACGTCCGCTTCACAGGCCAAGAGGCGGAACCCCCTACCCCTCGCTCAGCAACCCCTCGACAAACCCCGGCAGCCAGATGTTGCGCCCCGGCTTCAGCCGCTCGGCCCGGTAGATGTGGATCAGGTCCGAATAGGCCCGGTCGAAGTTCTTGTTCACGATCACATAGTCATAGGCGCCCCAGTGGGCGATCTCGTCCTTGCCCAGTTCCAGGCGCTGGTTGATCACCGTCTCGCTGTCCTGGGCGCGCGCGTGCAGGCGACGCGACAGGTCCTCCCAGGAGGGCGGCAGGATGAACACCCGCACGCTGTCGTCGGGGGTGGCCTCGGCGATCTGGGCCGCGCCCTGCCAGTCGATGTCGAACAGCACGTCCTGGCCCTTTTCCAGGGCGGCCATCACCGGCGCCCTGGGGGTGCCGTAGAGGTTGCCATTCACCTCGGCCCATTCCAGGAAGTGGCCGTCGGCGATCATCGCCTCGAACCGCGCGCGGTCGACGAAGAAGTACTCCCGCGCCTCCTCCTCGCCCGGCCGCGCATCCCGCGTTGTCGCCGAGATCGACAGGGTCATGTCGGCATGGTCGGCCACCAGGCGACGCGACAGCGAGGTCTTGCCGGCGCCGGCCGGGCTCGACACCAGCAGCAGCAGGCCGCGCCGGGTGGTCTCCCAGGGCTTGGCGTGGTCGTCGGTCATCGCGCGCTATTCCACATTCTGCACCTGCTCGCGGAACTGCTCGATGGTGGCTTTCAGGTCCAGGCCCACGGTCGTCAAGCCCGGCAGGGCCGACTTTGAGCACAGGGTGTTGGCCTCGCGCATGAATTCCTGGGTCAGAAAGTCCAGCCGCCGTCCGGCCGGGCCTTCGCCCGCCATCAGCGACCGCGCCGCGTCGACGTGACCCAACAGCCGGTCCAGTTCCTCGCGGACGTCGGCCTTCACAGCCAGAGCCGCGGCCTCCACCACGATGCGGTCGGCGATGCCCGGGGTATCGGGCGCCAGTTCGTTCATCCGGCGCTCGAAGCGTTCCTTGATGGCGGCGGCCTGACCGGCGGCCTCGGTCTCGGCCTGCCCCACCAGGGCGGCGACGCGGTCGATCTGGCCGGTGAGCACCACGGCGAGCGCCGCGCCCTCCTCCCGCCGGTCGGCCAGCAGGGCGTCCAGGGCGGCGTTCAGGCTGACCGCCATGGCGACTTCGACCGCGGCCAGGGTCTCGGGATCGTCGGTCGCCTCACCGGCCTCGATCACGCCCCGCAGACCCAGCAGCCCATCCAGGCTCGGCGTCGTCACCCGGCCGTCGGCGACCAGCTGAGCGCCGGCCGCCAGGTAGCGTTCCACCTGTTCAAGATTGATCGTGACCTTGCCGCCGGAGTCGGCGCGCTTGCCGGTCACCCCGATGGTCACATTGCCCCGCTGGAGCCGCGCCTGGGCGGCTTCCCGCGCCACGCGGTCCAGGGCGTCGAAGCCCGGCACGCCGCGATAGCGAATCTCCAGGTTGCGCCCGTTCACCGAGCGCGCCTCCACCGACCAGCTCCAGTCGCCGTGCGCGCCTTCCGAGCGCCCAAAGCCTGTCATGCCCGAGAGGGGCATCAGGAAGCTCCGAGGCATCCTTCTCCCCTTGCGGGAGAAGGTGGCCGGTCGGAGACCGGTCGGATTAGGGGTCGCGCTGACCTCTCAAACAAAACAACCACGTCATCCCGGTCAAGGCCCGTAAGGGCCGCAGAGCCGGGAACCAGGGGCCTCTGCACTGCGTCGGCTCCTGGGTCCCGGCTCTCCGCTTCGCTGCGGCCGGGATGACGAGAACTGGATAGGTCGGCGCGCCCCCTCATCCGGCCCTGCGCTGCAGGGCCACCTTCTCCCGCAAGGGGAGAAGGACGCTGGCTCACTGCTCCACCGTGACGCCGGGCGCGTCCACTTGCGCCTCGCCGGCCAGGCCCGGACCTTCGCTGGCGGGGGCGGCCCCTTTGGTGCGCTCGATGGCGCGCCACTTGGCGACGTTGGCGTTGTGCTCGGCCAGCGTCGAGGCGAAGACGTGCCCCCCCGTGCCGTCGGCCACGAAATAGAGCTCCGTGGTCTTGGGCGGATCCAGCACGGCGGCGATGGCCGCGCGGCCCGGATTGGCGATCGGCGTCGGCGGTAGGCCGTTGATGGCGTAGGTGTTGTAGGGCGTCTCCGCCGCCAGTTCCGAGGCGCGGATGCCGCGTCCCAGGGGCCGGCCCTGGGTGATGCCGTAGATGATGGTCGGGTCGCTCTGCAGGCGGATGCCCTGGCGCAGGCGGTTGATGAACACCGCCGCCACGCGGGGACGTTCACTGGCCTTGCCGGTCTCCTTCTCTACGATGGAGGCCAGCGTCACGGCCTCGTCCGGCGTCGAGAAGGGCAGGCCCGGCTGGCGCTTGGCCCACAGGGTCGTCACCAGCTGGTCGCGGGCGTCCATCATCCGGCGCAGCACGGCCGACCGGTCCTCGCCGCGCTCGTACTGATAGGTCTCGGGCAGGATCGAGCCCTCGGGCGGGGCGGCGGCCACCCCGCTCAGGTCGCTCTTGGCGGCCAGGGCCTCGACAACCATGTCGCTGGTCCGTCCCTCGGGGATGGTGATCTGGTGACGGACGATCTTGCCGTCGCGGATGTCGGCCAGCACGCTGGCCATCGAGGTGTGGCTGGCGAATTCGTACTCGCCGGCCTTCAGGCGGCGCGCCGCGCCGGTGATCTGGGCGGCGGCCACGAAGATCGGGGCTGAGCGGATCACGCCTTCATGCGACAGGGTCGAGGCGATCTCGGGCAGGCTGGAGCCGTGACGCAGCATCACCGTGGTCATCTCGCCGCTCTTGGCGGCGGGACCCGGGCCCTGGAAGGACCAGGCCACCCAGACGGCCACCAGCATCGCCGCGACCGCCAGGGTCGCCGCGGCGCTCAGCAGCATGATCATCAATCGGCGCATGGGGGACAGGCCGCCGGCCTTCTTTGACGCTCGTGGCCTCTTGCTCACGTGACCTTCTTGAACACGACCGAGGCGTTGGTGCCGCCAAAGCCGAAGCTGTTGGACAGGGCGTACTCGATCGCCATCGGTTTCGCCTTGTGCGGGATCAGGTCGATGACTGTCTCAACCGAAGGATTGTCGAGGTTCAGGGTCGGCGGTGCGATCTGGTCGCGGATGGCCAGGCAGGCGAAGGCCGCCTCGATGGCGCCCGCCGCCCCCAGCAGATGGCCGGTGGCCGACTTGGTCGACGACATGGAGATGTCCTTGGCGTGGTCGCCCATCAGCCGGGTGACGGCGGAGAGCTCGATCTCGTCGCCCATGGGGGTCGAGGTGCCGTGGGCGTTGACGTAGTCGATCTTGGACGGCGGAATGCCCGCGTCCTTGAGGGCCATGGTCATGGCGCGGAAGCCGCCGTCGCCGTCCTCGGCCGGGGAGGTGATGTGGTAGGCGTCGCCGGCCAGGCCGTAGCCCACGACCTCGGCATATATCTTCGCGCCGCGCGCCTTGGCGTGTTCGTATTCCTCGAGCACCACGATGCCGGCGCCCTCGCCCATCACGAAGCCGTCGCGGTCCTTGTCATAGGGACGGCTGGCCTTCTGCGGCGTGTCGTTGAAGTTGGTCGACATGGCGCGCGCGGCGATGAAGCCGGCCATGCCCACCGGGCAGATGGCGGCCTCGGCTCCGCCGGCGATCATGATGTCGGCGTCGCCGTACTTGATCAGCCGGGCGCCGTCGCCGATGGCGTGGGCGCCCGTGGCGCAGGCCGTCACCACCGAGTGGTTGGGACCCTTGAAGCCGTAGCGGATGGAGACCTGGCCCGAGGCCAGGTTGATCAGGGCCGAGGGGATGAAGAA
>JAYVDG010000486.1:0-10461 GCA_043749525.1 Phenylobacterium sp. | reverse complement strand
GCGGCTCCGGCGATTGGTGGCAACACATGACCTACGTCATGCCGATCATCGAGCGCCGCTCCGGCATCGACCGCATCCATGCCCTGTCGGCCCTGATCACCCGCGAGGGCGTGCTGTTCATCTGCGACACGCACATGAACCCCGACCCCACCGCCGAGCAGATCGCCGAGATGACCCGCCTGGCCGCCGACACGGTGCGCGGCTTTGGCCTCGAGCCCAAGGCGGCGCTGCTGTCCCATTCCAGCTTCGGAGCGTCCAATTCCCCCAGCGCGCGGAAGATGCGCCAGGCGCTGACCCTGCTGCGCGTCCAGGCGCCGGAACTGGAGGTGGACGGCGAGATGCACGCCGACGCCGCCCTGTTGGAATACCAGCGCGCCCGGCTGGTCAGCGATTCCCGGCTGAAGGGCGCGGCCAACCTGCTGGTCATGCCCAACCTGGACGCCGCCAATATCAGCCTGACCCTGCTTCAGGCCTCCACCAACGCCCTGTTGGTGGGTCCCATGCTGCTGGGCATGTCCAAGCCGGTCCACGTCCTGACCCCCAGCGTGACCGCCCGGGGCATCGTCAACCTGACAGCGCTGGCCGCGGTCGAGGCCAGCACCAGCCGCGTGCCCTAGCCAAGATTTCGATTGCCCCGCAGAACGCGGTGATCTGTACTGAGAAACGAGGCAACCGCCCCAAGGAGAGACCCATGCGCCGACCCTTCATGACCATCGAGACGGGAATGACCCTTCAAGAGGACATGAGGCGGAATGCGTACGTTGAACTTGGGAATCCTGGCGCATGTCGATGCCGGTAAGACGAGCCTGACGGAACGGCTGCTCTTTGCGGCCGGCGTCATCGACGAGATTGGCAGCGTCGACGGCGGAAACACCCAGACCGACTCCCTGGATCAGGAGCGGCGGCGCGGCATCACCATCAAGGCCGCGGTGGCGTCCTTCGTCATGGGCGATGTGGCGGTCAATCTGATCGACACGCCGGGCCACCCGGACTTCATCGCCGAGGTGGAGCGCGTGCTGAGCGTGCTGGACGGCGCGGTGCTGGTGGTCTCGGCGGTGGAGGGTGTCCAGGCCCAGACCCTGGTCTTGATGCGCACCCTGCAGAGGTTGCGCATCCCCACGCTGATCTTCATCAACAAGATCGATCGGCGTGGCGCGGACCCCGATCGGGTCCTGGCGGCCATCTCCCAGCGTCTGACGCCGGCCATCGCGCCGATGGGCGAGGTGAGTGAGGCCGGTGAGAGCCGGGCGGCCTTCACCCCCTTCGGGGCCGACGACGCCGAGCGCCTTTCCGAACGTCTGGCCGAGCAGGACGACACCCTGCTGGCGGCCTATGTCGGGGGCGGGGGCGTGTCCTATGGCCGGCTTCAAAAGGCCCTACGGCGCCAGACGCGGCAGGGGCGGGTGCATCCGGTCTTCCTGGGCTCCGCCATCACCGGCGAGGGGACCGACGAGCTGATGGCCGGGATCGCCACCCTGCTGCCGGCCGCGGAGGGGGACGCCGAGGCGCCGGTCTCGGGCACTGTGTTCAAGGTGGAGCGCGGCCCTGCGGGTGAGAAGATCGCCTATGCGCGGCTGTTCACTGGCACCGTGCACGCGCGCGACCGGCTGGGCTTCGGCCAGAACAAGAGCGCCAAGCTCACCGCCCTGCAGGTCTTTGATCGCGGACCGGCGGTTCCGAAGGACAGCGCCGCCGCCGGACAGATCGTCAAGCTCTGGGGCCTGGCCGACATCCAGATTGGCGACACCCTCGGCGCCCCGCGCCCTGGGGGAGCGGCCCACCACTTCGCCCCGCCCACCCTGGAGACGGTGATCTATCCCCGCCATCCCCGTGACGCCCGCGCGCTGCACACCGCGCTGGTCCAACTCGCCGAGCAGGACCCCCTGATCAATCTGCGGCAGGACGACCTGCGCCAGGAGCTCCTCGTCTCCCTCTATGGCGAGGTGCAGAAGGAGGTGATCGGCGAGACCCTGGCCCACGACTACGGCGTCGAGGCGGAGTTCCGTGAGACCCGGATGATCTGCGTCGAACGGCCCATCGGGACCGGGACCGCCTTCGAGCGCGCGCCCTATCCCTTCATCGCCACCATCGGCCTGCGGGTGGAGCCGGGTCCGGTGGACTCGGGCGTCGACTTCCAGCTGGAAGTCGAATTCGGCTCCCTGCCGCTCGCCTTTCACAAGGCGGTGGAGGAGAGCGTGCGCGAGACCCTTGGCCAGGGTCTGCACGGCTGGCGGGTCACCGACTGCAAGGTGACCATGACCCACGGCATCCGCTACCGGGACTGGGCCACCAGCACGCCGTCGGAGCACCGCAACCTTACGCCGCTGGTGCTGATGGCGGCCCTCAAGCAGGCGGGCGTCCAGGTGTGCGAACCGGTCCATCATTTCGAGATGGAGATCCCAGCCGATGCGCTCGGCCCCATGCTTCCGGTCCTGGCCCGGCTTGGCGCCGCGCTCGGCGTCCCGGAGATGCGAGGCCCTGCGTGCTGGCTGGAGGGCGAGATCCCCGCCTCTCGGGTCCACGACCTGCACCAGCAGCTGCCGGGCCTGACCCACGGGGAGGGGGTGCTGGCGGCGGCCTTCGATCACTACCGCCCGGTCCGCGGCGACATCCCCACCCGGCCGCGCACCGACAACAATCCCGTCAATCGGAAGGACTACCTGACCCGGGTCGCACGGCGAGGGTAATTCCCTTTGACCGTCATGGCTGGGCTTGTCCCGGCCATCCATGATCGCCGTGGGTCAGGAAGCATCCCTGGCCTACGCCGCGCGACCTGCGGCGAGACGGAGATCATGGGTCCTCGGGACAAGCCCGGGGATGACGATAATTGGAGCGGGGATTGCTCAAAACGGCATCGCAAATTCCGCGTTCGAGCCGCCAATCGGAAACCGCTTGAGTGATGTTATGATATAACATAGTGAATTCCGGAATTGGTTCCAGGGGTTCCCGCATGCGCGCCAAAACGCTTCTCCTCGCCGCCGTCGGCCTGTCCGCTCTCTGCGCCGGCCAAGCCTTCGCGGAGGATGCCGCGAGCCCCACGGTTTCGGAGCTGATCGTCACCGGCGCGCCCTATGCGGTGTCCCTCGACAGCGCCACCACCAGCGTCAACGTCATCACCCAGGCCCAGCTGGCCACCGCCCCGCCCGTGGGCATCGGCGACCTGCTGAACGGCATGCCCGGCCTGCGCTCCACCTCCTACAGCCCCGGCGCCAGCCGGCCGATCATCCGCGGCCTGTCGGGCCCTCGGGTCATGATCCTGCAGAATGGCGTCGGCCTGGTGGACGCCAGCTCGCTCTCCCCCGACCACGCCGTGGCGTCGGATCCCGGCGAGGCCTCGCGCATCGAGGTGCTGCGCGGCCCCTCGACCCTGGCCTATGGCGGCTCGGCGATCGGCGGGGTGGTCAACATCCTCGACGAGCGCGTGCCCTCGACCCCGGCCACCGGCGGCGCCGACGGCCACATCGCCGCCTCCTATGGCTCGGTGGACGACAGCTACTCCGTTTCCGCAGGCCTGAAGGCCGGGAAGGGCCCTTGGGTCGTGGCCCTGGACGCCGTGCGGCGCGAGAGCGGCGACTACGACACCCCGGTCAATCCGGTCTCTTCGAAGTACGAAGCCGCCCACGGCGTCACCGCCTCGCCCGAACGCGTGGTCCACAACACCAATGTCGACCTCACCGCCTATGGGATCGGCGCCTCCTACGTCGGTGACACCGGTTTCATCGGCGCGTCAGTCAAGCGCACCGAGACCAGCTACGGCGTGCCCTTCCCTCAGATCGTCAAGGTGGCGGCCTCCCCCGCCGATGCGGTCTACATCGATTTGAAGCAGACCCGTTACGACCTGCGCGGCGAGACCAGCCTCGACCTCGGCCCCTTCGACAAGGCCCGCTTCTCCGTGGGCTATGCCGACTACCAGCACTCGGAGATCGACGTCGCCAGCGGCGCGGTGGGGACCACCTTCCTGTCCAAGGGCGCAGAGGGCCGGGTCGAACTGGTCCAGGCCGAGCGTGACGGCTGGAAGGGCGCGGTAGGCTTCCAGATCCTGAGCCGCGACTTGCAGGCCATCGGCGACGAGGTGTTCATCCCGCCCGTGAACGTCCAGGAGGTCGGCGCCTTCATCATTCAGCGCCTGGACCGCGACGCCTGGGGCGTGGAGGGCGGCCTGCGGGTCGATACCCGTACCCTGGACGCCGAACTGGCCGGCCGTCCCACCAGCGTTGCGGCCGCTTCCTACGGGATCAACTGGGCCACCGCCTCGGGCAAGCAGGACTTCACCAACGCCTCGGCCTCGGTGGCCGTCTTCTGGCGCCCGGTGAGCGACTGGTTCCTGGGCCTGAGCCTGGCCCACAACACGCGCGCGCCCACCGAGTTCGAACTGTTCGCCGATGGCCCGCACGGCGGGACCGGCGCCTATGAGATCGGCGACCCCAACCTGGACGCCGAGAAGGTCACGTCCCTGGAGGCCACGCTCCGCTGGACCGGGACGGATGGCAAGCTTGAGGCGCACATCTATAGCGCCGACTACAAGGGCTTCATCGACGAGGCCCGCAACGGCGATGTCGTTGACAACACCGGCGCCTTCGATCCAGCCGGCGAACTGCCGGTGGTCCGCTTCGTCCAGTCGGACGCCAAGTTCTATGGCGGCGAACTGGAGGGGATCTACGACGTCTGGCGGGCCGGCGAGGGCGTGCTGGCCCTGCAGGGCTCCTACGACTACGTCCACGCTCAGACCGACGCCGGGCCGCCGGCGCGCATCCCGCCCTATTCGGTCACTGGGCGGGTTGTGTGGACCGCCCCGCGCCTGGAGGGCCAGGTGGAGGTGCGCTACGTTGGCGAGCAGGACCGCATCAGTTACTTCGAGTTGCCCACCGACGCCTACACCCTGCTCAGCGCCCGGGTCTCCTACCGGCCCCTGGCCGACCAGGACTTCAAGGTCTTCCTCGATGGACGCAACCTGACCAATGAGGAGGTGCGCGAGCACACCTCCTTCCTTAAGGACATCGCGCCGTTACCGGGCCGCACGCTTCGCGCGGGCGTCACCTACAGCTTCTAGGCTGACGGCCTTCTGTCCCGACGGGGCAGGGGCTCTGGCTCTGTTTCCACTAATGCCACCGGTGGCGCCGCCGCCGACTGTGGCCGCCGCGCCATGCCTGGACAGTTCCACCCGCGAGTCGGCCCACAGCTCTTGACGGTTTGACCCCAGACTCCCATTTGCCGCCTTGCACGCAGACCTGACCGAAAATCAGGCGTGAGGCCCTCCGGGCTGTTCGGCGACCGTGTTATTTCAAGACCGGCGTTCCGTCGAAATTGCTGCAATGCAGCGCAGAAATTCCCTCGCTAGTAGAAAAACGACGGGGAATACTTGCGTATAACGTTGTGCGGTGCAGCAATACCGTATCCTCTGGTGCACCCGTATGGTTGTGCTTGTCGGTAAGCCCCCTTGACGCTTGGAAAAGGGGTTGCCAAAGCACCCCTGCCGCACGTCTAACATAGCGGTAAGACTTCAACTTCCCCTTGGGGCAGGCGAGGTCGCTCCCGCTTCCGGAACACGACCGTCGCCAGCTGGCGACACGGGTTACGGGTCGGGCGCAGCGATAGCGGCTCCGTTGTTCCTTTCGTGGTTACGAGAGGGACCGCGGGCAATTTCAATTGGGGTGGAGACGCTCTCGCGCGACGACCCTCGGTCCAAACGTGCTAGACCAATCAGGAACTGGCGACAGATGCTCGACAACAAACGAACGACTCCTTTCATCGCTCTCTTCGGCGCCTTGGTGCTGATGACGAGCGCGCCGGCGTTCGCGCAGGCCGCCGCCGCTCCGGCCGCGCCTGCCGCTGACGCCGCCGCTGCGGCTCCCGCCGCTGATGCCGCCGCTGCTCCGGCTGACGCCGCCGCCGCTCCCGCTCCCGCCGCCGATGCTCCGGCCGACCCGCCCCAAATGAAGAACGCTGGCAAGCTCAGCGTCATTCAGATGGCCCTCGACGCCCAAGCGGTCGTTAAGGTCGTCATGATCGGCCTGGTGCTTTGCTCCATCTTCTCGTGGACCCTGCTGGTCACCAAGCTGTTGGAATACGGCGCTCTCAACCGCGCTTCGGACCGCTTCCTCGAAGCCTTCCGCACGGCCAAGTCGATCAACGACATGGGCCGCATCGGCATGTCCGATGAATTCGAAGGCAACCCGCTGGCCGACATGGCCGCCGCGGCTGCTCAAGAAGTCGAACTCTCGCGTCAAGCCGGTCTGGCTGTGACGGGCACTCACCGCGACTCGGTTATGCACCGTGCGGAAAACGCCGTGGCCGCCGTGCAATCCTCGCTCGGCCGCCGCCTCTCCAGCGGCATGCAGTTCCTGGCCTCCGTCGGTTCGTCCGGTCCGTTCATCGGTCTGTTCGGCACCGTTTACGGGATCATGACCTCCTTCATCGGGATCGCGAACACCAACACGACCAACCTGGCCGTCGTCGCCCCCGGCATCGCCGAAGCCCTGCTGGCTACCGGTATCGGCCTCTTCGCCGCTATCCCGTCGGTTATCTTCTACAACTACTTCCAGACCCGCATCTCCGCTTACGGTGCGCGTACGGAAGGGTTCGTGGCTGAGCTGATGAACGCCATCTCCCGGCAGCTCGACAAAGGGGCGTAAACACCATGGGCGCCAAACTCTCAGGTTCTGGGGGTGGCAGGTACGCCGTGGAAGCGAACAGCGAGATCAATGTGACGCCCTTCGTGGACGTCATGCTGGTCCTCCTGATCATCTTCATGGTGGCGGCTCCCATGGCCGCTGTGACGGTGAAGGTCGCACTTCCCGACGCGGTGGCTAAGCCGTCTACCAACCCTCCTAAGCCGGTCTACATTTCGATCCAGGACTCTGGCCGACTCTTCATTGGGGACTACCCCACTGAAATCGCCACCCTGGGCGATGACCTGCGGAAGAATATCGGCAACAAGCGTAATCCGGAGAAGGAGCGGATCTTCATCCGCGCTGACAAGAACGTCCTCTACGGGGACTTCATGGGCGTGATGAACCAGCTCCAGGACAACGGGTTTTACAGCGTGGCGCTGATCGGCGAAGACAAGAACTAGGGGTGGAGCATGGCTGAAGACATCACCCACCCCGGGCACAACCCGTTCGATGCGCCGGTCAAAAAGCGCAACAACGGGGTGACGGCCGCCATCATCGGCTCCATCATCGTGCACGGCGTGGTCGGCTTTTATCTGTGGAAGTCCAAATTCCACTCGGAGTTCAAGGAATACTCGGACGACGTGACGGACGTGGCGATTATCAAGCCCGCGCCGCCCCCGCCGCCGCCGCCGCCTCCTCCGCCGCCGAACACGCCGCCTCCGCCTCCGCCGAAGCTGCAACCGCGTCCTCCGGTCAACGTGCCGGCTGACATGCCGACGATCCCCCCTCTGCCGGTTCCGCCGGTCGAGAAGCGGATCGAGGAACCGAAGCCCCCGGCTCCGGCTCCCGTGACGCCTCCGCGTCCGTCGGTCATCAGCAACCCTGACTGGTCGCGTCGTCCCAACGCCGAAGATCTGGCCCGGTACTTCCCGGACCGGGCTCAGCGGATGAACGTTGAAGGCCGCGCCACCATCAGCTGCACGGTCACTTCCAAGGGCACGCTCGAGAACTGCTCGGTCGTTTCGGAAGATCCGCCGGACTACGGTTTCGGTGACTCCACCTTGAAGGCTTCCAAGCTCTTCAAGATGAAGCCGAAGACCCTGGACGGCGCCCCGATCGAAGGCGGTACGGTTCGTATCCCCCTTCGTTGGGTTCTGCCGAAGGGCTGAGCCTCCGGGCTCCCCTGCAAAAATGAATTGGCCCCCGAGGTTCGCCTCCGGGGCTTTTCCTTTGCGCCATGACGACGCAAGATCGGAGCGGGGAGGGGGACGACGACCGGCGGGGGGACTTGCTGTTCATGGGCCTTTTCGTGCTGTTCGCCGGCTGCGTGATCGTGGTCGACATCTTCAGCGTCCTGCACGATCGCGACCGGTTCGGGCAGCCGGTGTCCTGGTGGGAGCCCACCGTTTGGGAGGTTTCCAGCGGCCTGGTCCTAGCGGCCCTCCTGCCGGTCCTGCTTTGGCTGATCCGACTCTGGCCGCCGCGCCTGGAGCGGCCCTTCACCTGGATCGTGGTCCACGTCGCCTGCAGCCTGGCCTTCTCGCTGCTCCACGTCATCGGCATGGGTCTGCTGCGCAGCGTCGCCTACAGCGTCATCGGCGGCGTCTACCATGCCCTGGGGCCGCTCGGGGACTGGCCTTACGAGTTGCGCAAGGATGTGCTGATCTATGCCGGGACCCTGGCCGGCTATCCCCTCTGGCGGCAGTTCCGCGCCCGCAACATCCCGGCCCGCGAGGCGCCTGACGTCCTGGAACTTCGCGACGGCGCGCGTCGGGTCTTCGTGCCGGTGGCCGAGATCCTCTGGGTGGAGGCGACCGGCAACTATGTGGAACTGCACCCCCCGGGCGGGGCCGTCCTGCACCGCGCCTCCCTCGCGCAGATGGAGCGGCGGCTGGCGGGCTTCGTCCGCATCCACCGCTCGCGCCTGGTCAGCCGCGCCGCCATCGCCCAGGTGGAGACCAAATCCAGCGGCGATTTCAACCTCCGCCTCACCTCGGGCGAGACCCTGGCCGGGAGCCGGCGATTTAGGGCCGCGCTGCTGTCCTCCGCCGCTTGATCCTGGCGCCGCGCCCGACTAGAACACGCCTTCGCGATGCGCCGCCTTAGCTCAGTTGGTTAGAGCGCCGGTTTGTGGAACCGGAGGTCCTCAGTTCAAGCCTGAGAGGCGGTACCATCGCTGACCCGCCGACTTGGCGGCGAAACCCCGACAGATTTGTCAATGTTCGTGCTCTGTTCGAACGCTCGCGAATTATGTCCTCCTGGCTCCAGGGGAGGAGCCATGGAAGCCTTGCTGCACGACTGGCATATCGAGGCGCGGGAGTATGCGCGCCAGGAAGAGCGCCGCGGACGCCGCCACGCCCATGAGGTGATCGTCCCGGAACGGACGGCCCTGCTGGTAATCGACATGGTCCCGTTCTTCCTCAACGAGCTGCCCTACACCCGCGGCATCGTCCCCAACATCGGTCGCATCGCCGAGGCCTTGCGCGCCGTCGGCGGCACGGTCGCCTGGGTCCTGCCCACCAACAGCACGTCGACGCTGGCCTCCACCGAGTTTTACGGCGCACGGGTCGAGGCGATGTCGGCGGCCAGCGGTGGGGAGGGTAGCCTGGCCGAGCGGCTCTGGCATGAGTTCCAGGTCCATGGGGGCGACGTCCTGGCTGACAAGTCGGCCACCAGCGCCTTCTTCCCCGGCCGTTCGACCCTGCTGCCCCTGCTGGAGGCGCGGGGGATCGACACGGTCCTCGTGACCGGCAAGCTCAGCAACATCTGCTGCGAATCCATCATCCGCGACGCCAGCACGCTGGGCCTTCGGGTGATCATGGTGGCCGACGGCAATGCGGCGCGCCGCGACCAGGATCACAACGCCGCGCTCTACAACGTCTACCGCAGCTTCGGCGACGTGCGGCCCACGGACGAGGTCCTGGACCTGATCAGGGTCGGAGCAGCCGTTCAGGCTTAAAGACCACGAACGGCGCGCGGGGCAGGGCGGGCCAGGCGCCGGTCTCCACCCGATCCTCCAGCACCTGTACCGCGGCTGCCATCTCCTCGGGCTGGAAGGCGCAATGGCCGCCCCGCGCCACGAACACTTGGCGTAGCAGCTTGCTCTTGCCCTTGGCCGCTACCTTGGCGGCATAAGTCCCCTCATTGGCCGAGGAGGTCAGGGGATCGTCGGTGGTGTGCAGGCTCAGCACGGGCTTGCTGAGCGCCCCGGTGGCCACATAGTGGGCGGTGAGATAGGCCACGGCCTTCGGGTCGGCGCCCTGGCGCGGC
Source organism: Phenylobacterium sp. (assembly GCA_043749525.1). GTDB lineage: Bacteria > Pseudomonadota > Alphaproteobacteria > Caulobacterales > Caulobacteraceae > Phenylobacterium. Next base: position 580 of record JAYVDG010000486.1, on the reverse strand, counting down.
GCGGCGTTCAGCGCCGCCAGGTCCTTGTCGAGATTCAGGCCCGCCTGCCCATAGGCCGCCGTCAGCGCCTCACGCTTGCCGGTGGCCTTCACCTGGGCCCGATAGTCGACCCCGCTGTTCCAGGAGAACACCCCGCCGGCCCGCCGCTCCTGGTCGGACCGGGGGAAGAACACTCCCATCACGAAGCTCTTCAGCTGTTCGTCCAGGGTCGCGCCGGGCAGCTGTGCGAGGGCCGCCACCAAGGCCAGCCGCGCCCGGCCCTGCGGCGTCTGGCGGGCCTGGGCCAGGACAGCATTGGCGCGCTCGGCGACGGCGCGGTCATCCACGCCGCCCACCAGCTTCAGGTCGGGCGCCAGCAGGGTCTTGAAGGCGAAGGCCGCGTCGAAGGCCGCGTTCATCATCGCGACCGCCCCGCCCACCGAGCCGCACATCGGCAAGGCCCCGTCGAACCGCTCCGGATGCCCCTCGATCAGGGCCATGGTGGCCAGGCCGCCCATGGACGAGCCCCAGGCAAGGGCGCGCTTGGGCTTGCCCACGGTCGCCCCAAAGGCGTCCAGGGTGGCCAGCTGGTCGGGGACCG
>JAYVDG010000485.1:0-3939 GCA_043749525.1 Phenylobacterium sp. | reverse complement strand
GTGAACAGCTTGCGGCTGCCGTCCGGCACCGTGACCGTGTGGCCCAGGACCCGCAGGGCGACCTTGGCGTCGATCTCCCCGTCGTGCAGCTCCAGGCGCCGCTCGCGGGCGACATAGCTCTCGGTGCGTTCGGTCTCGATGCGGTCGATGCGCTTCTCGGTGGCCTTGGCGCGCTTGTGGAACTTGTCGTTCTTCACGCCCCAGATCCGATAGCGGGTGGCCATCTTTTCCAGCCGCTCGATCTCCTTGCCCTCCAGCTGCCGGCGTACGGCGTCGGCGGCGTCGCGGTGCAGCAGCTGTTCGCGGGCGCGGCTGAAGGGCACGCTGAAGGAATGGGCCCCATCCGAGCGCAGGAAGATGGTCCGCGTCGTGGTCCGCTCCAGGAATTCCCGGTCGTGGCTGACGATCAGCATGGGCAGGCGGTCGTCGTCGGCCAGCCAGCTCTCCAGAGTGTTGATATTGGAGAGGTCGAGGTGGTTGGTGGGCTCGTCGAGGATCAATAGGTCGGGCTGAGCCAGCTTGGCCGCCGCGGCGATCAGCATCAGTCGCTGCCAGCCGCCGCTGAGCGAGCCGAAGGCCTGCCGGGCGGTCTCGTAGCTGACCCCGATCTCGTCCAGCAGCACGTCGACCTTCCAGTCCTCACCGCCGTCGGTGAGGGGCAGGGCGCTTTCCAGCACCTCGCGCACCGTCTTGTCTCCCAGGCCCGGCGGCACGTCCTGCGGCACGTAACCGATCTTCAGGCCGCGGGACTTGATGATCTGGCCCTCGTCCAGTTCCAGCTCGCCCAGCAGGCATTTCAGCAGGGTCGACTTGCCCGCGCCGTTCTCGCCCACCAGGGCCGTGCGCGCGGCGTCGAGCTGCAGGGAGACGCCCTCGAAGACCTTGCTGGCCCCGTAGAGGAACCGAGCATTCTCGACGCCGAGAACCGCCTGACCGGACATGTGAGCGCCCCCCGGCCGCAAGCTTCAGTGGACGGGGGTTCTAGTCCGCCCGCGGCTCAGAAGCTGTCACTCCGAAGCGACACAGGCCATCCATCTTGGCTCGCGACTCGGCCGATCCGCCCTCGGCGCCCGCTCCGCGTTCGGATCGCCACCATCGATTGGGCGGCTTCACCAGAACGTGTGCCGGTGGCGTGATGACGCGGATTAGCAGCGCCTGTCATTAAGCCTTGAATTCAACCCATTGGCAGGGCACACGCATGGGGTCCTGCAAGCGGAGGCTGAAGCGCTGAGCGTCTTGATTCTTCAAGGCGCTGGGTGAGGCGGCTCAAGTCTTCGCAGACCCGCAGTCACCGTCTCCCACCCATCAGGGCTCTGCATGATCTCGTCCCTCTTCGGCGCTATCTCCAACGACATCGCCATCGACCTCGGCACGGCCAACACGCTCATCTATATGAAGGGCAAGGGCATCGTGCTGAACGAGCCCTCGGTGGTGGCGCTGCGCAATGTGGGCGGCCGCAAGATCGTCCACGCTGTGGGCATAGAGGCCAAGCAGATGCTGGGCCGCACGCCCGGTCACATGGAAGCCATCCGCCCCATGCGCGACGGGGTCATCGCCGACTTCGAAGTCGCCGAGGAGATGATCAAGTACTTCATCCGCAAGGTTCACAATCGCAAGGGCTTCGTGAACCCCAAGGTCATCGTCTGCGTGCCGTCCGGCGCCACCGCCGTGGAACGCCGCGCCATCAACGACAGCTGCCTGAACGCGGGCGGACGACGCGTCGGCCTGATCGACGAACCCATGGCCGCGGCCATCGGCGCGGGCCTGCCGATCCATGAGCCCACCGGCTCCATGGTGGTCGACATCGGCGGCGGCACCACCGAGGTGGCCGTGCTGTCCCTGTCGGGCATCGTCTATTCGCGTTCCGTCCGGGTTGGCGGCGACAAGATGGACGAGGCGATCATCAGCTATATGCGCCGCAACCATAACCTGCTGATCGGCGAGACCACCGCCGAACGCATCAAGAAGGAGATCGGCACCGCCCGGGCTCCGGCCGACGGCGAAGGCCTGTCCATCGAGGTCAAGGGTCGCGACCTGATGCAGGGCGTGCCGCGCGAAGTGCGCATCAGCGAGAAGCAGGCGTCGGACTCGCTGGCCGAACCGGTGGGTCAGATCGTCGAGGCGGTGAAGATGGCGCTGGAAGCCACGCCGCCGGAACTGGCCTCCGACATCGCCGACAAGGGCATCATGCTGACGGGCGGCGGGGCTCTGCTCCGCGGCCTGGACGCCGAGATCCGCGACCACACCGGCCTGCCGGTGACGGTGGCCGACGACCCGCTCTCCTGCGTGGCGCTGGGCTGCGGCAAAGTGCTCGAACATCCCAAGTGGATGAAGGGCGTGCTCGAATCCACGCTGGCGTAATACTTGCAAAACAGCGTGGGGAAACGGGGCGTCCCGTTACCCTGAGGACGGGCGGCTAGGTGGCTTTTCGAGAAAGTCCGTTTGGCGAACTGAAGGTGCCGCTGGCCTGGACCGCCGCGGTGGCCCTGATCGTGGCTGTCGTCGTGGCCGTCGCCCTGCTGATGTCCGACCGCCGCGAAACCTTCCAGTCCGAAGCCTATGGCGTGACCCGCCAGGTGGGGGACGCCGTCGCCGCCCCGGTCAGCGGGGCGCTGGCCGCACCCGGCCGCTGGACGGGCCTGGGCATGGAGAACATCCGCGACTACCTGTTCGCGGTCTCCGAAAACCGCCGCCTGAAGGCCGAACTTAAGGAAGCCCGCCAATGGCGCGATGTGGCCATTGCGCTGCGCGACACCAATGACCGCTACAAGTCCCTGATGGGCCTGAAGACCGAGCCGCCGATCCCGATGGTCGCCGCCCGCACGGTCACCGACAGCCGAGGCCCCTTCGCCAACACCCGCCTGGCCAACGCCGGGATGGAGAAGAACATCCAGCCGGGCAATCCGGTGATGAGTGAGAGCGGCCTGGTGGGCCGCGTCATCGGGGTGACCCGGGGCGCCAGCCGCATCCTGCTGCTCACTGACATCGCCTCGCGCACGCCGGTTATGATCGACCGCACCAATGCACGCGCCATCCTGACCGGCGACGGCGGCCCCAATCCCAAGCTCGACTACCTGCGCGGCAAGGCGCCGGTGAAGCAGGGCGACCGGGTGCTGACCTCCGGCGACGGCGGGGTCCTGCCGCGCGGCCTGCCGGTGGGCGTGGCGGTCAAGGGCCTGGACGGCCACTGGCGGGTAATCCTTGCCTCCGACGCCGCCCCCATCGACTTCGTCCGCATCCTGCTGTTCCAGGACTTCTCGCAGCTGGAGAAGGCCCAGAAGGACGAACTGGACAAGATGCCGGTCCCGCCGCCCTCCGGGCCCGTCGAGGGTGTCGGCATGGTTCCGGTTCCCGGCGCGCCGCCGAGCGCCGCCACCAAGCCGCCCACCACCATCACGGCCACGACCGCCGCCCCGGCCAAGCCTGCCAAGCCCACCGCGCCCAAGCCGGCGACGCCAAAGCCCGCGACGGCCAAGCCTGCCGCCAAGCCGCCCGCGCCGAAGCCCGCGGCGACGCCTGTGCCGGTCAGCCCGCCTCCGGCCGCCGCCGCCGAGGTGCCATTTTGAGCCTTTCAGCCGCCCGTCCTCTGGATCCGTGGCGCTGGCTTGGCTTTCCCATGCTCCAGTGCCTGGGCTGGACCCTGCTGTTCGGCATCCCGCTGCGGGTCTTCACGCTTCAGTTGCCTGAGCCGGTGTTCTGCATGGTGCCGGCCTTCGCCTGGGCGGTGATCCGGCCCTCGATCATGGCCCCCTTCGGCGTGCTGCTGATGGGATTGATCCTCGACATCTTCTGGGGCTCGCCGATCGGCCTGTGGGCGCTCGCCCTGCTGACCGCCTATGGCGTGGTCCTGCTCTGCCGCAACTGGATGGTGGGTCAGAGCCGGCCGATGATGTGGGCCTGGTTCGCCGCGGCCTGCGCAATCGCCAGCCTGGCGGGCTT
>JAYVDG010000484.1:0-3944 GCA_043749525.1 Phenylobacterium sp. | reverse complement strand
CTCCATCATCCGCAAGCTGCGCGGGATGGCGCGGTCCGACATTGCCCACATGATCATGTGGATGCTCTCCGGCATCAGGCCGATGAAGTCCCAGAAAGTGTCGTGGGCGCTGGCCGCCTGCGGATAGCCGCGGTCGGCCTCCATCTTCACCGAGTGGATCAGGTCCGGGAACTTGATGGCGTCCTGGATGAAGAACACCGGGATGTTGTTGCCCACCAGGTCCCAGTTGCCCTCCTTGGTGTAGAACTTTACCGCGAACCCGCGCACGTCGCGCGGTGTGTCCACCGATCCCGCGCCGCCGGCCACGGTGGAGAAGCGGGTGAACAGCTCGGTCTTCACCCCCACCTCGGTGAGGATCTTGGCGCGGGTGTATTTCTCCAGCGACTCCGTCAGCTCAAAATAGCCGTGCGCCGCCGAGCCGCGGGCGTGGACGATCCGCTCGGGAATGCGCTCGTGGTCGAAGTGCTGGATCTTCTCCCGCAGGATGAAGTCCTCCAGCAGGCTGGGCCCGCGGACTCCGGCCTTGAGCGAATTCTGGTCGTCGGCCACCGGCACGCCGAAATTGGTGGTGATCCGCGCCTGCGGCGCGCCGGCCGTCTGATGCAGTTCGCCGCCGGGTCCGACCTGCGAGGTCTCGGCGCCGGAGGGCGGGGTCTTTGGCTTGGTCATGTCGAGGATCCTGAACGGAGCGATGGTTTGCCTCCGAAACGCGGCGCCCGCCGATTGGTGGCGGCGCCTGCGAACAAAATCACCGCTCTGTCCGACGCCCGACACAAGGCGGGGTAAGGGTTTCGGCCGCGACGCCCGACGCGCCACGCAACGTCGCGCCGTTGCAATGTCGGACAACGCCGCCGCCGTTCGTCCTAAGGTCAGAGCCAACAGCCGGAGCCCCCAATGCCCTATGTCGACGGTTTCATCCTCGCGGTCCCCAAGGCCAGGATCGAGGACTACAAGGCCATGGCCCGCCTGGGCGCCGAGGTCTGGAAGGACCTGGGCGCGCTCGCCTATGTCGAATGCATCGGCGACGACGTGCCCTATGGCGAGCTGACCTCGTTCCCGCGCGCCGTCCAGGCGACGGACGACGAGGTCGTGATCTTCTCCTGGATCGTCTTCGAGAGCCGCGAGAAGCGCGACGAGATCAACGCCAAGGTCATGGCCGACCCGCGCCTCAAGCCCGATCCGGCGGGCATGCCCTTCGACGGCAAGCGCATGATCTACGGCGGCTTCATGCCATTCATCCAGGTCTAGAAGCCATCACGTCATCCCGGCTCTCCGCTGCGTTGCGGCCGGGATGACGGCGATGTTGTTCCTGCCTGCCACGGCATTGAGGTGGCTCTAGAACCCGAAGGGCGACCCGTCGGGGTTCTGCAGCCTCGGCTGCTGGTACGGGACATAGGCCAGCCGGGCGGGACGCGGTGAGCCGCCCCGGTAGAAGGCCTGACCCTCGCCGTTCAGGGCCCCGATATATTCCCAGTCGCCCTGATGGTAGCGGCCCTCGCCGCGCGCCTCGCCGTGATAGAAGACGACGGTGAACCGCGACTTGTCGCCATAGGTCCACTCGCCCGACCCCTCGGCCAGGCCGTCCTTCCAGTTGACCGAGAGCTGGTGGAAATTGGCGACGTAGTAGACCCCGCGCCCGTTGCGCGCCCCGCCGCTGACCCCGCCTTCATACTTGGCGGCGAAGCGGTTGTTGCGGGAATAGACGATGGTCCCATTGCCCTCGGCCACCCCGTCCACGCACCGGCCGGCCCAGCGCACGGTGAGCGTCGGGTCGGGGCGGGCGTTGTAGACGGCGCACTTGCTCAGCGGATCAACGATCCAGTGCGGGTCGTTGGCGTAGGGGACGAAGCGTGCACCGGGCGGCTTGGACTGGCCCGGCGCCTGGACCTGAGCCGCGCCGGCGGCCAGCGCCAGGCGGACCGCGATCATCGCAATCCTCACCTCAAGCCCTCCCGTCATCGCCGACACAGACCGAGAAGCCCGCCGCGTGGTTGCGCCGGTGCAGCCGCAACGGCGCCTTGCCCAGCCGCTTGGTCTTCAGCATCAGCACCTCACCCACGAAGCTGCCGACGAACACCTCGCCGCTCGCCGTGACCGTGAAGCTCAGCCCCTTGGCGTCCACTTTGGCGGCGCTGGTGGTCAGCGGCGGCAACGGCGCACCTTCCGCCGTCTGCACCACAACCCGCGGCGTCGCGCCCTCTGGCCGGATGAACACTCGCATCCCGCGCGCGTCGCCGGTCTCCTGCGACAGGCACATGTTCGAATAGGCCTGCGCCTTGCGCAGGTCCCAAGGCTTGGTGGGCGGCCCGCTCTGGGCGACCGCGCTACTGGCCAGGAGGCTTAACGCCCCTGCCGTCATCAATACTCGCCGCATGGCGCCCTCCCGCGTTCGAGACGGAAGTCTCGCAGACCCTCCGCGCCCGCGGGACTGGCGAAAAACGGGCTAGCGCGACCGACCCCGCGCCGCCACCGGCCACAGGGCGCGCAGGGTGTCGCCCTCCACCACGTGATAGGTGTCGTACAGGTTCACCGTCGGGTCGCAGTGCGGCGCGCCCAGGGTCACCATCTGGCCCAGCGGCAAGCTCCCGCCATCCGGCAGGATCAGGGGCCCGTGCTCGTCGCCCATGAACCGGTAGCTCGCCCCCTCCGGTGCGCAGGACAGCACCCGTGGCGGGCCGTCGTCGGTGGAGAAGGCCTTGAACCCGCCGTCCAGGGTCACCAGCCCCGGGGTGTTGGCGCTCACCACGCGGGTCTCCACCATCAGGGCGGTCTCGAAGGGGGCGGGCTCGCCGTCACCGGTCAGGTCGCAATCGAGATACTGGGCGTCCATGAACACGTAGGAGCCGACCTGCAGTTCGGTGAACAGGTCCAGCGCCGCGTCGATCCGGTGCGTGCCGGTGCCGCCTCCGGTGCCGCCTCCGGTGACGACCCCCGGCGCCCCGCCGGCCTCCGTCAGCGCCGCGATCACCGGGCGGACGAACGCCGCGCGCCCGGCCATCGCCGCCCGGCGGGCCTCATAGGCTTCGATATGCTGCTGGGCGCCGCAATAGCACTGCACGCCGGCATAGCTGAGGCTGGGCTGGGCTCGGATGGCCTCCAGCAGCGCCACGGCGGCGTCGGGCGTGCCGACCCCCGTGCGGCGGATGCCGGGGTCGATGTCGATGATCACTGACAGCGGCTTGCCGCCTCGCTCGGCCGCGCCCAGCGCCGTGACGTTCTCCGGATGGTCCACCACGCACATCAGCCCCTCGCTGCGCCGGTTCAGGGCCATCAGCCGCGCGATGGCGGGCGCGGAGACGATGGGCGAGGTGATGTGCAGGCCGGTGACCCCATGATCAGCCAGCACCTCGGCCTCGCCGATCTTGGCGCAACAGGCGCCGATGGCGCCGGCCTCCATCTGCCGCCGGGCGATTTCCGGGCTCTTGTGGGTCTTGGCGTGGGGACGCCTTGGCGTGGGGACGCAGCTGCAGGCCGTGGCTCCGCGCGAAGTCGGCCATGGCGGCGATGTTGCGGGTGAGCCCGTCCAGGTCGATCAGCAGGACCGGGGTGTTCAGGCCCTGCCGCGATCCTTGCTGGTCCACCAAGTGGCCGTGAAGCTCCTCGTCGGTCATGACGCCACCGGGGTCAGGGCGGCGGGCGCGAGGCGGGCCCGGCCATAGAGCAGGCTCCAGGTCAGCAGCGCGGAGTCGCTGGCCAGGTCCCACAGAGGCGAGGCGATCAGGAAGCTCCCGGCCGGTAGGTGCGCGGCCAGCTGGTAGCTCCCCGACGCCTTGATCAGCAGGGCGAGCGTCCAGCCCAGGGTCAGGACGCGGTAAGCGTGCAGCGCCCCGGGCGTGGCGCACGCCGCGTCGAAGGCCTCGCGCTTGGCCGGGTCGTTGCCGGTCGAGAGCTGGCGCGCCATGTGGAACACCAGGGGTCGTGCGAAGGCCAGGGAGGCCAGGAAG
>JAYVDG010000483.1:0-3950 GCA_043749525.1 Phenylobacterium sp. | reverse complement strand
TCGGCCAGCCGCAGATAGTGGTTGTTGATGTGGTTCAGCTTGGCCCAGTCCAGGCGGGCCGGCGCGCTGACCACGTCGGTCACGTCGAACCAAGCCTGCGCCTGTTCGTCGCTGAAGATCTCGTCGTCACCGTGGCCCCAGCCCAGCCGCGCCAGATAGTTGCGCATGGCCTCGGGGAGATAGCCCATGTCGTCGAACTCGCTCACCGCCTGGGCGCCGTGGCGCTTGGACAGCTTGGCGCCGTCCGGGCCGTGGATCATCGGCAGGTGGGCCCAGACCGGAACCTCCCAGTCCAGCGCCTCATAGATCAGGGTCTGGCGGGCGGCGTTGTTCAGGTGGTCGTCGCCCCGGATCACGTGGGTGATCCCCATCTCGTGGTCGTCGACGATGACGGCGAGGTTGTAGGTTGGCGTGCCGTCGGTGCGCAGGATGATCAGGTCATCCAGGTCCTTGTTCTTGAAGGTGACGTCGCCCTTCACCAGGTCGTGGATCACGGTCTCGCCTTCGTGCGGGCCCTTGAACCGCACGACGAACGGCCGGTCGTTGAAATTGGCGTCCTGGTCGCGCCAGGGCGAACGCACTGCTCGGCCCTCAGCCCGGGCGATCTCGCGCTCTGCGGTCAGCTCCTCGGCGGTCATGTAGTCGCGATAGGCCCGGCCCTTGGCCAGCAGCGCCTGGGCGGCTATCACGTGGCGGTCGGCACGGGCGGCCTGGAAGACCGGTTCCTCGTCCGGGGTGAGCCCCAGCCATTCCATGCCGTCAAAGATCGCCTGGACGGCGGGCAGGGTGGAGCGCTCGCGATCGGTGTCCTCGATGCGCAGCAGGAACTTGCCGCCCATGCGCTTGGCGTAAAGCCAGTTGAACAAGGCCGTGCGGGCCGTGCCAATATGCATGTAGCCGGTGGGCGAGGGGGCGATACGGGTGACGACGGGTCGGTCGGACATCGAGCTCAAGACTGTGGGTGAGGCGGCGCCGGCGGAGGCCGACGCGATCGCGGCGCCTATTAACACGCCGGTCCGCAAGCTTCCTAGCGCCGCCGACGCGATGGCGTGGCTGCGCGACCAGGCTGCAGCGCAGGGCGACCGCCTCAGTCTGTGGACTCCGGTGGCCTTCGGCTGCGGCGCAGCGGTCTATTTCGCCCTGCCGCGTGAGCCGCTCGCGGTGCTGGCTATCGCAATCCTAGGCCTGGCCGGCGGCCTGCTGCTGGTCAGCGCCCGCTGGGACGGCGGCCGCATCCTGGCCATCGCGGTCACCCTGACGGCCTTCGCCCTGGCCGGGTTCGCGGCGGGCAAGCTGCGCACCGAACATGTCCGCGCGCCCATCGCCCCCAATGGCGAGGGGATGCAGACGGTGGACGCCTTCGTGGTGGATGTCGCCAATCCTGGGCAGGGCGGTCCGCGCCTGTTGCTGGCGCCGATCCGAGTCAGCGGCTTGGCGCCCGAGGCCACGCCGGTTCGCGCCCGCATGACCCTGCAGCCCGACACGCCCCTGCCGGCGCCAGGAACCGCCATCCGGGTGCGCGGCATGCTCAACCCGCCGCCGCCGCCCGCCAGTCCCGGTTCCTACGACTTCGCCCGCGACGCCTTCTTCGAGGGAATCGGCGGGGTCGGCTTCACCCTGACTCCGCCGCGCGAGATTTTCGCAGAGCCGCCACCCTGGCGGCTGGCCCTGAAGATGCGGATCAACGCCGCTCGCTGGGGGCTCGCCCGCAAGATCGTCGATCAGATGGGGGCGGAGAGCGGAGGCCTGGCCGCCGCCATGGTCACCGGCCACGAGGCCTACATACCCCGCGAACAGGTGGACGCCCTGCGCGCGGCGGGCCTGGCCCACATCATTTCGATCTCCGGCCTGCACATGGCCATTGTCGGCGGCTTCGCCTTCGCGGGCGTCAGGCTGTTGATCGCCGCCTGGCCATGGCTGGCCCTGCGGGTTTCCAGCAAGAAGACCGCCGCCCTGTTCGGCCTGGGGGGGGGCTGGCCTATCTCGTGCTCTCGGGCGCCCCGGCTCCGGCCGAACGGGCCGCGATCACCGCCTGCGCCGCTTTCGGAGCCATCCTGGTGGATCGCCGCGCCATCAGCCTGCACACCCTGGCCATCGCGGCCCTGGTGATCCTGGCCTTCCAGCCCGAGGCGGTGACCGAGCCCGGCTTCCAGATGTCCTTCGCCACCACCACGGCCCTGGTGGCCATGGTCGAACTCTGGCCGCGCGCGATCCGCGAGATCAACGCGCCGTGGCCGATCCGCGCGGTCCAGGCGTGGGAACCTGGCTGGGCGCCAGCCTGGCGGCCAGCTTCGTTGCGGGGATGGCGACCGGTCCCTTCGCCATGCAGCACTTCAACCGGGCCTCCACCTTTGGCCTGGTGGCCAGCCTGCTGGTGGCGCCGATCTCCTCCTTCCTGATGATGCCGGCCCTGGCGCTGGGGGCGATTCTGGCGCCCTTCGGCCTGGGAAAATGGCCGCTGGAGGCCGCTGGCGTGGCCATCGACGCCATGAACCTGATCGCTGCGAAGGCGGCGGCGATGCCGGGCGCCCAGCTCATCGTGGCCAGCGCGCCGGCGTGGACGCTGGCGGCTCGTCTGGGCCCAGGCTCTGCGCGGCCAGCGGCCCTGGACCGGTGGGGTCGCCGACCCGACGTGACAGCAGACGTGCCTGATGTAGTGTCGAACGCAAATCAGCCTCGGAGCATGGCTTTGACGTTCAAGCAGATGGCGCTGGCCTCGGTGGCGGCGGTGATGGTCCTGGGCGCGCCCCAGATGGGGCTGGCGGCGGACGCCAAGCCGAAATTCGGAACCTGGGGCTATGACCCCAGCTTCATGGACGCCTCGGTCAAGCCGGGGGACGACTTCTTCCGCTATGTGAACGGGGCCTGGCTCAAGCGCACCGAGATCGCGCCCGACCGCACAGCTGCGGGCGTCGACGTCACCCTGACCGACAAGGCTGAGGCCCAGGTCCACGCTATCGTCGACGACCTGGCCAAGGACCCCAAGGCGGCCGGGCCGGGCGGCCAGCGGATCGGCGACTTCTACGCCGCTTGGATGGGCGAGGCCGCCATCGAGGCGCGGGGGACCGCGCGGCTGAAGCCCTATCTGGCCAAGATCGCCGCGGTGAAGACCCGCGCCGACCTGCTGAACCTGTTTTCCGAGGTCGGCTACACCTCGCCCGTCGATCTCGATGTCGGGCCCGACCTAGCCGATCCCACCCGCTACGTGGTCTTCGCCGACCAGTCGGGCCTGGGCCTGCCCAATCGCGACTACTACCTGCGCGAAGGGGCGAAATATGACGCCTTCCGAAAGGCTTACCGGGACTATGTGATTCAGATTCAGACCCTGGCCGGCGTCCCCGACGCCGCCGCCAAGGCTGACGCGATCATCGCGCTGGAGACCAAGATCGCCACCGCCCACTGGCCGCCCGAGAAGACCCGCGACGTGGCGGCCATCAACAACCCGATGTCGGTGGCCAAGCTGCAGATCCTGGCGCCCCAGCTCGACTGGCAGGCCATGCTGAACCACACGGGTCTCGCCAAGGCCGACCTGGTGATCGCCCAGGAGCCCTCGATGTTCCAGGCGGCGGGGGGGCTGCTGGACACCGTGCCGCTGCAGACCTGGAAGGACTACCTCGCCTACCACTTCGTGCGCACTCACGCACAGTTCCTGCCCAAGCCTTCGACCAGGGCAATTTCGAGTTCTTCTCCCACACCCTGCGCGACGTGCCGCAGCAGCGGGAACGCTGGAAGCGCGGCGTTCAGCTGCTGAACCGCTTCCAGGGCGAGGAGATCGGCAAGATCTATGTGGCCCGCCACTATCCGCCGGAGGCTGAGCGTAAGGCCGACGAACTGATCGCCGACCTGCGGGCCGCCTATGGCGCGCGGATCACCACGGCGGCCTGGATGGATGAGCCGACCCGCAAACAGGCCCTGATCAAGCTCGGCACCTTCGATCCGCGCCTCGGCCA
>JAYVDG010000482.1:0-3954 GCA_043749525.1 Phenylobacterium sp. | reverse complement strand
ATCAGGGAAGAGGCCATCGACGACCTCGACTGCGAGTTCCCGCGCTTCGACGAACGGCTGGCGGGCAGCGCCTATCGCCACGGCTTCTACGCCGGCGACACCACCAATGCGAAGTCGGTGAAGCTGAACGCCATCGCCCACCTGGACCTCGCCACCGGCAAGCGCCAGGTCCACGCCTTCACCGGCGGCGACATGACCTCCGAGCCGGTCTTCACGCCCCGTTCCGCCGACGCTCCCGAAGGCGACGGCTGGCTGACGGCGGTGGTTTACCGCGCCGCCGAGGACCGCAGCGACTTCGTGGTCTTCGACGCCCTCGATGTCGCGAAGGGCCCCATCGGCATGGCCCACATGCCCCGCCGCGTGCCCTTCGGCTTCCACGGCAACTGGGTGGCCGACTGACTTAGAGCGGCCGAGGGCTTGCCCATCGGCCGGCTCGCCGCGATGGTCGCGCCATGACCTTCGCGATCCCTGATCCGTCCCTGCCGCGTCCCCGCCTACGTGCGACCCTGCGATGGCTGCTGGCGGCGATCTACATCGCCTTCGGCATCGTCCACCTGCGCAGCGCCCACGGCTTCCTGGCCATCATGCCGCCCTGGGCGCCCTATCCGCTGGAGGTGGTTCTGTTCACCGGGGTCTGCGAGATCCTGGGCGGAGCAGGCCTGCTGATCCCCCGCTTGCGCTGGATTTCCGGGGTGATGCTGGCGCTCTACGCTGTCTGCGTCTATCCGGCCAACCTCTACCACGCCTTCGGCCACGTCACCGTCAGCAGCCTGCCGTCGAGCTGGTGGTATCACGGGCCCAGGCTGGCCTTTCAGCCAGTCTTCGTCTGGTGGGCCCTGTTCGCAGGCGGCGTGATCGACTGGCCGTTCCGGAGGAAGCCCGCATGAAAGCCATCTGGTACGACGCCACCGGCCCGGCCCGCGAGGTGCTGCAGTATGGCGACCGTCCGACGCCCGAGCCCGGCCACGGCCAGGCGCTGATCCGGGTTAAGGCCTCCGGCGTGAACCCGTCGGACGCCGGGATGCGCGCCGGTCCCGGCGCTATGGCCTATCGGCGCATCACCCCCAACAGCGACGGGGCCGGGATCGTCGAGGCGGTGGGTCCCGGTGTGGCGGCGACCTGGATCGGCAAGCGGGTCTGGTTCTACAACGGCCAGCGCAATGGTCGCGCCTTCGGTTCGGCGGCCGAATATATCGAGCTCGACACAGACCTTTTGATGGAGCTGCCTGACAGTGTCTCCTTCGCGCAGGGCGCGACCCTGGGCATCCCCTGCATGACCGCCCACCGCAGCCTGTTCGTGGCGGGGCCTGTCCAGGGCCGCACCGTGCTGGTCACCGGTGGGGCAGGGGCCGTAGGCCACTACGCCGTCCAACTCGCCAAGTGGGCAGGCGCCACGGTGATCGCCACGGTCAGCTCCGACGAGAAAGCCGAGCGCGCCCGGGCCGGGGGCGCTGACCACATCATCGACTACCGCCAGGAGAAGGTCGCCAGGCGGGTTCGGGAACTCACCAACGGGGAGGGCGTCCACCACGTAGTCGACGTCGACTTTGGCGGCAATATCGCCACGACGCTGCAGGTGATCCGGGTCAACGGCTCGGTGGCCTTCTACGCCACCAAGGGGGCCCGCGAGCCGGTGGTCCCGGCCGGCGCCCTGATGGGGCTGAACCTCGGCGTCCATGGCGTCTATCTGCCGATCACGCCGCCGGAGGCGCGCAAGCGGGCGCAACAGGACATCACCCGCTGGATCGGGACCGGCGAGCGTATCCTCTCCGTCGCCGGCCGCTTCCCGCTGGCCGACTGCGCCGGGGCCCACGAGCTGGTGGAGGCGGGCTCCAAGGTCGGCACGGTGGTCGTCGAACCGTGACGCCGGCCGAGACCGCCATCCGCGCCCGGCGCAAGCTGACCAACAAGCTGATCGCCGCCCACGAGGCCGCCCGCCTGCGCCCCTTCCTCGCGCCCGACATCAACCTGATCGCCGGCGACGGCAGTCTGATGGTGGGGGTCGAGTCCGTGCTGGCCGCCTTCGACAGCCAGTTCCGCGATCCGAGCTTCGTCACCTACCTGCGGACCACCGAGGGCGTGCGCCCTGACCTGGACGAGTCCCGCGCCGCCGAGACCGGAACCTGGGTCGCCACCTGGCGCGGATCGCCCACCCTGACCGGGACCTATCTGGCGGTCTGGAAGAAGGTCACCGGCCAGTGGGTGATCGAGTCCGAGCTCTACGTCACCCTCACCGAAACGCCCGCCTGACCCCATGCAGTCCTGCAGAGCGGGTCTGCGATATTGACCCCTCCCGCAACGGCCAAGCTCGCCCCATATACGGGCTGTCGCCGCTCCCCCGGCGACGCTTTCCGCACTTGGAGATACCTGTGAAAATCCTGTGGCCGCTGCTCACGCTGGGCGTGACGATCAGCATGGCGATGACGACCTGGTCAGGTCACGCCTTCAGCTAAACCCTGACCTTTGCCACGACCAGCGAGGCGCGGCTGTTGAGCGCCTCGCGGTCGAAGCCGGCGATCTTCTTGTATTCCCCGGCGGTCGCCTGCAGCTCCTCGCGGCTTATCACGTCATGGACGTCGGCGAAGCCCTCGGGCGCCCGCTCCTCCGCCATCTGCATCACCTGTTCCGGACCGTTGCCGCGATTGGACAGCACGATGCGGCTGGTGGCGGGCCTGCGCGCGCCCTCATAGGCCGCCAGGGCCCCTTCGATAGTGGTTTGCGTGGCGAGTTCATAGGCCAGCGTCCGGGCGTCCAGCACCGCCTGCGAAGCCCCGTTGGAGCCGATTGGATACATGGGATGGGCGGCGTCCCCCATCAGGGTGGTGCGGCCGAAGGTCCAGCGGTCCACGGGGTCGCGGTCCACCAGCGGATATTCATAGACCTGCCCCGCGCCGCGGATGATCTCGGGCACATCGAGCCAGCCGAAGTCCCAACTCTCGAAGCGCGGCAGGAAGTCGGCCAGGTCGCCCCCGCGGTTCCAGTCCTCGCGCCGCCACTCCACCGTGTCGGGGAAGCGCAGCTCGGCGATCCAGTTGATGGTGGAGGTCCCGCGTCCGGCCGCCTTGGGGTCGATGGGATAGCAGACGAACTTGATGTCCTGGTGGCCGGCCATGATCATGGTGGCGCCGCCCAGGAAGGGCGCACTCTCCGTCACCCCGCGCCACAGCACCCGGCGGTTCCAGATCGGCGCGCCCTCATCGGGATAGAACTGCGCGCGCAGCGCCGAGTGGATGCCGTCGGCAGCCACCACCACGTCGCCGTGGGCGCTGGGCAGCTCCACGCCGGTGGTCCGCGAGCGGAAGCTGACGTTTGCGCCGCCAGGCCCGGTCTCGACCCCCGTCGCCGCGTGGTCCAGATGCACCACGCTCCGGCCCAACCGCTCACGCACGGCGTTGAACAGCAGCAGCTGCAGCACGCCGCGGTGGATCGAATATTGCGGCCAGTTGTAGCCGGCGTGACGGCCGCGCGGCTCGCGCCAGATCTCCTGGCCGAAGCGGTTGGCGTACATCAGGGCCTCGGTGGCGATGGCGTTGTCGGCCAGCCGGTCGGCGAGACCCAGGTCCGTCAGCTCGCGCACCGCGTGGGGCAGGATGTTGATGCCCACGCCCAGGGGCAGAATTTCGGGCGTCGCCTCATAGACCACCGCCTCGATGCCGGCGGCGTGCAGGCTGAGCGCCAGGGTGAGGCCGCCGATTCCGGCGCCGATAATGACGACACGCATACTATTGGCCTCTCCCCGCAATCGCCCTCGTTGCTAAGGGCGCGGGGAGGCGCGCGCAAGTCCGCAGGCTCAGCTCAGCAGGCGGCGGATCGTCTCGCGGACGCCCTTCCAGGGCGGCGCCAGGCCGTCGGGGCTGACCTCCGACTTGGGACCTTTGCGGGAGACCAGCACCTCGATGTACTCCGCCCGGATGCCGCGGCTCATGTCGTCGACGGTCCAGATGGTGGTGGACA
>JAYVDG010000481.1:0-3960 GCA_043749525.1 Phenylobacterium sp. | reverse complement strand
GCGTCGAGGCGCCAGGCCAGCATCCATTCCGGCTCGTTCTTCTTGGCCGAGATGAAGCGTACGATGTCGACGTTCAGGCCCTTGGGCGCGAAGTCCTGGGCGATGTCGGTGACAAAGCCGTGCTGGTACTTCTCCAGGCTCTCGACGTGATCGATGGTCTGCTTGACGGCGGCCATAACGAAACTCCTAAGCCGCAGGCGCGCGGCGACGGGCCGCGTGTCGGGAATGAATGTCGCTCCAGGCCGCGACGAAGGCGGCCCAGTCGGTCTCGGCGGCGCCCCAGCCGCCGCTGACGCGGATCGCATAGGGCGCCAGATCGGTCAGGCCCATGGCGGTCAGTACGGCGCTGGCCTTCACCTTGCCCGACGAACAGGCCGAGCCGGCGCTGACCATGACGCCGGCCAGGTCGAGCCCCATCACCTGCAGGTCCGAAGCATGACCGGGACTGGCGATACAGAGGGTGTTGGCCAGGCGCGGCGAATCCTTGCCGATCACCACAGCGCCCTCAGCCTCCAGGCAGGCGCCGGCCAGGTCGCGCATCGCGGCCTGAGCGGCGAAGGTTTCCAGGTCGCGCAGGGCGGCGGCGGCGGCGGCGCCCAGGCCCGCGATCCCGGCGACGTTCTCAGTGCCGGCGCGGCGTCCCCGCTCCTGCCCGCCGCCGTGCTGACGGCGAACCAGGGTGGAGCGCGGTCCGAAGGTCAGCGCGCCCACGCCCTGCGGCCCGCCGAATTTGTGGCCGGAGATGGTAAGGGTGTCGGTGCCGAGCGCGCGGCTGTCGACGGCGATCTTGCCGGCCGCCTGTATGGCGTCGACGTGCAGCCACCCATCGGCGGCGCGAACGATCTCGGACACCGAGGCGATGGGCTGGATAACCCCGGTCTCGTTGTTGGCCAGCATCAGGGCGACGAAGGGTTTGCCATCGGCGGCGTCCCAGGCGGCGAGCCTGGTCTTCAGCCAATCGAGATCGGCCAGGCCGTCCGCCCCCACGGGCAGGAGTTCGACCGCCGCACCCGTGGCCTTGGCGGTTTCAACGACGCTCTCGTGTTCGATGGCGCTGACAATCAGCCGCCGCGATCCCGTGGCCACCGCGCTTTCGATGGCGATGGCGTTGGCCTCCGTGCCACAGCCGGTGAAGACAACGGTGGAGGCCGGCCCGCCCACCAGGGCGGCCACGGCCTCGCGGGCCTGCTCCACCACGGCGCGGGCGGCGCGGCCGGCGGCGTGGATGGAAGACGGGTTGCCGACCTGCTCCATCACTGCTGTCATCGCGGCGATGGCTTCGGGCCGCACGGGGGCGGTGGCGTTGTAGTCGAGATAGACGCCGCTCATGCCGCCTCCCGCGCCGCGCCCAGGCGGCCGGTGACGACATCGGCCAAGGTGACCGAGGCCAGGTAGCCGTGGATCTGGCGGCCCATCTCTTCCCACAGGTCGTGGGTCAAGCAGCGTTCGCCCTTCAGCATGCAGCCCTTGCCCTTGGTGGAGCAGCGGGTGGCGCGCAGGGGTTCGTCCACGGCCATGACAATATCGGCGATGCTGGTGGTCTCCGCCGTGCCGGCCAGCAGGTAGCCGCCGCCGGGACCACGCAGGCTCTTCACCAGGCCACGACGGCGCAAACGGGCGAAGAGCTGTTCCAGATAGGAGAGCGAGATTTGCTGGCGCGTGGCGATCTCGGCCAGGGACACGGCCCGTTCGCCCGCCTCGCCGCAACCCTGACGGCGCGCGAGATCGGCCATGGCCATCACGGCATATCGGCCTTTGGTGCTGAGGCGCATGGCTGGGCGAAATCCGGTTGCGAATTTTCGAGCGTTTTGAGAGGCCCCTGTGCTAAAGCCGCCGCCTTGCGCAGGGCCATATCCAAGGAACTCGTCCGATGGGCGTGATCTAGGAAGACCTAGCGTGTGAGTCAACTATTCGACGTGAGGATGGCATGCCTGAAGTGGTTCTGACCGGCGCGGCCGGCCGCATTGAAGGCCGGTATTCGGCGGGCAAGAGTGAAACGGCGCCGATCGCGCTGATCCTGCACCCGCACCCGCGCGCCGGCGGCCAGATGAACCACCCCGTGGCGGTTCAGCTCTTCCACCTGTTCATGAAGCGCGGCTTCTCGACCCTGCGCTTCAACTTCCGCGGCGTGGGCCGCAGCCAGGGTGAATTCGATAGCGGCATCGGCGAGCTGGCCGACGCGGCGACGGCGCTGGACTGGCTGCAGACCACCAACCCGGCGGCCTCGCAGTGCTGGGTGGCCGGCTATTCCTTCGGCGCCTGGGTTGGCATGCAGCTGCTGATGCGCCGCCCGGAGACGGACGGCTTCATCTCCGTCTCGCCGCCGACCAACATGTACGACTTCAGCTTCCTGGCCCCCTGCCCGGCCTCGGGCCTGATTCTGCACGGCGGAGCCGACACCGTGGTGCCCCCGGTGGAAGTCGAGCGGGTGGTCTCCAAGCTGCGCACCCAGAAGGGCATCGTCATCGACCACGAGGTGATCGAGGGCGCGACCCATTTCTGGGCCGAGAACCTGCCCGACGTCGAGCAGCGGGTCGGGACCTATCTCGACAAGCGGATCGCCGCCGACCCGATCTAGCAGTCTCTAGTAGAGCAGGTGCGGCTGGCGCTCGGTCAGCCAGGCCTGCTCGTCGGGGACCGTGATGGCGTCGAGGTCCGCGGCCGTGGACGCCGGATTGTCCACCCATTCCCGCAGCAGCGGCCCGCCGTTGATGACGTCGATGGCCAGCTTGCCGATCTCGTACTCGTACGGGAAATCCCGCCACAGCAGATAGTCGGGATAGAGCCGGCGGATCGCCTTTAAGGCCAGGGCCTGGATGCGCCACGGCTTGAAGGCCTCGTGGCCGTAGGCTGGCCCCTCTGTGTGAATCTGCACACCGCTGCAGAGCTTGCCCACGTGCTTGTGGAAGGTCGGCTCGAACCAGCATTCCCGTAGGACGCAACCCTCCAGCCACTGGGGCGCGAAGACCCTCATCTCGGCCAGCACGGCGCGGGCGTCGATATCCGGCGCGCCGAACAGTTCCAGGGGCCGAGTGGTGCCGCGGCCCTCCGACAGGGTCGCGCCTTCCAGCATCACCGTCCCGGCATAGGCTCGCGCCATCCAGAGGTTGGGGGCGTTGGGGCTGGGATTGACCCAGGCGCGTTCGCCCAACGGCCAGCCATGGCCGGGCGCGGCGTCCGGTTCCCAGCCCTCCATATCGATCACCCGGTACTTCACGTCCAGGTCGAAGGTCTTGATGAACCAGTGGCCGAGTTCGCCGAGCGTCAGGCCGTGGCGCATGGGCATGGCGCCGGCGCCGACGAAGCTCTCCCAGCCGTCCCGCAGCGTCAGGCCCTCCACGGGGCGGCCGGCGGGGTTGGGACGGTCCAGCACCCAGACCTCCTTGCCGTGGGCGGCGGCGGCCTCGAGCATGTACCGAAGCGTGGTGACGAAGGTGTAGATGCGGCAGCCCAGGTCCTGCAGGTCGATCAGCACCACGTCGAAGGTGCTCATCATCTGGCCGGTGGGGCGGCGCACCTCGCCGTAGAGGCTGAACACCGGGATGCCCAGCACCGGGTCGTCGAAGTCCGGGCTCTCCACCATGTTGTCCTGCTTGTCGCCGCGCAGGCCGTGTTGCGGCCCGAAGGCCGCCGAGAGCTGGATGCCTTCGCAGGCGGCCAGCGCGTCCAGGGCGTGGGTCAGGTCCTGGGTCACCGAGGCCGGGTGCGCCACGAGGCCGACGCGGCGGCCCTTCAGCGGCGCGCGCAGTTCCGGGTCAGCGAGAAGTCGATCGAGGCCAAATTTCATGCGCGCTCTGCTGGCGTGAGGACTTGGGAAAAACCGTCGGCGTGATGGAAGTCCGGCTTTCCGGCCGGATGGGCCAGGGCCCAGTAGGATTTCAGCCCGTCCCTCTGCTCGATCACCGCCGTCAGGGCAAGACGCCAGGCGGCGCCCGGGCGCAGGTTCGGCAGATCGCTCAG
>JAYVDG010000480.1:0-3966 GCA_043749525.1 Phenylobacterium sp. | reverse complement strand
CCGCCGGCCGGGGCGAAGCGGTATTTGCTGGACCAGATTTCTCCGGCGAAGGGATTGTCGAAGGCCATGGCGATCTCTCTGGGTGGGAGAGCGAGGCTGGCCGATTCCCTGCGGCGTCCGGCGCGCGCGATGGGTGTCGCAGGCCGCCAAATCGGCCAAGCGTCCACTTGGCCAAGATCAAGCCGACGTCCGGCGCGGCTCAAGGCGCGCGGGACCCGGCCGGCCTAGTCTGTCCTCATTGAGGAGACCGCCATGATCCCGATCCCCACCCCTGGACTCAATCTCTGGGCCCGCGAGTTGGTCAAGCGATCCCCGGAGGCCAACGACATTTTCCGTGTCCAGGGCCCGCTGACAACGGTGGAGAAGCTTGAGCGTGACCTGACCGCGGCTACCCGCGGGAGCAAGGCCGCCGACCGAGCCGCCGGCAAACTGATCGAGCATATCCTGGAGCGCTATCACGAAACCCATCGCCGGGAGTTCCCCCAGGCCATCGAGCTGGCGCGCACGGTGGAGCGGGTTCACGCCGGCGACGCCGACTGCCCCCGTGGCCTGGCCGATCACCTGGCGATCATGGCCGACGACCTGGAAGGCCACCAGCGCAAGGAGGAGAACATCCTCTTCCCCACCATGCTGGCCGGTTCCTGCGGGGTTCTGCGATTCCCCATCTCGCGCATGATGGCCGAACACGACGAAGTCTATGACCAGCTCGCCCGCCTGGCGGCCCTAACCCGGGACTTCACGCCGCCCCAGGACGCCTGCAAGACCTGGCGCGCGCTTTCCCAGGCTTGCCGCAAGCTCGACCGCGACCTGCGCGAGCACATGCGCCTGGAGAACGACGTCCTCTTCCCCCATTTCCTGTAGCCGGCATCCTCAGAAATCGAGGACCGCGACCCGGTCCCCGGCAGCGGCGGCGGGGTCGCCCGGTCGCCGGCGGATGAGTACGTCGGCGAGGGCCAGGGCCCTCTGTGACGAAGAATCCTGGTCCGCAAGCGGTGCGACGCCGGTTGGAAGGCCTTGCGCCCGCACGAAGGTCTCCCGATCACCACAGGCCTCAAGCGGCTGGGCCAGGGTCTCCCCGCGCCAGGCGAGGGCGCGGTTCGAAGCTTGGCCGCCCAGGCCGGCGATCAGGGGTGCCAGCAGCAGGCGCGCCGTCACCAGGGCCGCGGTGGGATTGCCGGGCAGGCCCACAACCAGCTTGCCGCCAGCGCGCGCCAGCCAGACGGGCTTGCCTGGCTTGATGGCCACCTTGGCGAACATGCATTCCAGGCCGAAGGGTGCGAACATCGCCTTGGCGTAGTCCCGCTGCCCCACCGAGGCGCCACCGGTGACCACCACCAGGTCGGCGGCCTTCAGGGCGTCCCCCGCCGCCGCCTGCAGGGCGGCCAGATCATCTCCCAGCCGCCGGCGGCCGATGACCTCCCCGCCCCAGACGCGCACCAGGGCGGCAAGGCCGAAGGAGACGCTTTCGGGGACCGATGCGCCGCCGCCCGGGTCCTGCCCGGGCTCATGCAGTTCGTCGCCGGTGCTGAGGATCATCACCCCCGGCCGGGCCACGACGTCCAGTTCGAGTCGGTCGGCCGCGGCCGCCGCAATCAGCCGCTGGGGCGTGAGACGCAGGCCCGCAGCCAGTAGTTCGTCACCGGCCTGAAAGTCGCAGCCGGCGGCGCGGACATGGCGCCCGCCGCAGGGCGCCTCGGCGAAGAACGCCACCCCGCCTTCATCTCGCACCGCCTCCTGCATCACCACCCGGTCGGTCCCGGCCGGCGCCGGAGCGCCCGTGAAGATGCGGACGCAGCCCCCCGGCGCCAGCGGCTGGTCAAAGCCCCGCCCCGCATAGGCTGAGCCCATGACCGGCAAGCGTACTGGCCCGCCGGCCAGGTCGGCCTCGCGCACGGCGTAGCCGTCCATCGCCGAGACCGCGACAGCCGGTGACGATCTCTGCGCCACCACGGGCTCAGCAAGCACCCGACCATCGGCCTCGTCGAGCCTGACGCGTTCCGCGGCCAAGGGCCGGGCCACTCCGCAGACCAGGGCCACGGCGGCGTCGAAGCTGATCAATTGCAGACACCCCGGTAGCGCGGAATCTGGCCCACCAGGGAACAGGGGCGGAAGCGGCTGTCGAACTCCTCGGCCAGCACCAGGTCCCAGGCATCCTTGCAGGCGCCGGTGGAGCCGGGAACGCAGAAGATAAAGGTTTCGCCGATCTGTCCGGCAAGGGCCCGTGACTGCAGGGTCGAGACCCCCACCGTGCCCCGGCTGGCCTGGTGGAACACCACCGAGAAGCCGTCCATGGTCCGGTCCAGCAGGGGCGCAACCGCCTCGGGCGTCACGTCGCGCGGCGAGAAACCGGTGCCTCCGGTGGTCAGGATTACGTCCACCTCGGCGGCCGCGGCCCAGGCGCTGACCTGGGCGGCGATGGCCGCGACCTCGTCGCCCACGATGGAGCGGCCGGCCAGAACATGACCCGCTCTCGTCAGCCGATCCACCAGCAGGCCGCCGGAAGTGTCGGTGGCTTCCGTGCGCGTGTCGGAGATGGTCAGGACCGCGATGTTCAGCGGGTGGAAGGGCAGCCGTTCGTCAATGCCGGTCTTCATGGGGCTGTGGTTCCAGAGGAGTCGATCTAGGCCGGAGCTGAGGCCAGCCCGGCTTCCAGCGGCGCGCCGTCTCGCCAGGCTCGAAGGCGGGCGCCGTGGCGGCCCATCTCCAGCTTGGCGATGGCCCGCTTGTGCACCTCGTCGGGACCGTCGGCGATCCGCAGGGCGCGCATGCCGGCATAGGCCCGGGCCAGGCCGAAGTCCTCCGACAGGCCCGCGCCGCCGTGGGCCTGCATGGCGTCGTCCAGCACCTTCAAGGCGGTGCGCGGCGCGGCCACCTTGATCATCGCGATCTCGAGCTGGGCGGCCTTGTTGCCCACCTTGTCCATCATGTCGGCGGCCTTCAGGCACAGCAGCCGGGTCATCTCGATCTCCAGCCGCGCCTCGCCGATCCGTTCCTCCCAGACCGACTGGTCGGCCAGCCGCTTGCCGAAGGCCACGCGGGAGAGCAACCGGTCGACCATCTTCTCCAGGGCGACCTCGGTGGCGCCCAGCGCGCGCATGCAGTGGTGGATGCGGCCGGGGCCAAGCCGCCCCTGGGCGATCTCGAAGCCGCGCCCCTCCCCCAGGATCAGGTTCTCCACCGGGACGCGGACGTCGCGCAGCATCACCTCGGCGTGGCCGTGGGGAGCGTCATCATAGCCGAACACCGGCAGCATGCGAACCACCTCGAAGCCGGGGGCGTCGGTGGGGATCAGGATTTGGGACTGCTGGGAATGGCGGGCGCCATCGGGGTCGGTCTTGCCCATCAGGATAGCGATCTTGCAGCGCGGGTCGCCGATGCCCGAGGACCACCACTTGCGGCCGTTGATGACGTAGCTGTCCCCGTCGCGGCGGATCGAGGTCTGGATGTTGGTGGCGTCGGAGGAGGCCACGTCGGGCTCGGTCATCAGGAAGGCCGAGCGGATCTCGCCGTCCATCAGCGGACGCAGCCACTGGGCCTTCTGCCGGGTTGAGCCATACTGGCGCAGCACCTCCATGTTGCCGGTGTCGGGCGCGGAGCAGTTGAACACCTCGGAGGCGAAGCCGACCCGGCCCATCTCCTCGGCGCATAGGGCATATTCGAGGTTGCTCAGCCCTGGCCCCCCGTAAGCCTCCTCATCTTGATCCGATGGATTTAGAAACAGGTTCCAGAGCCCCTCGGAGAAAGCCCGCGCCTTCAGCTCCTCGACAATGGGAATGACGCTCCAGCGGGCGGCGCCCTCGCGGGCGGTCTGCCTCTGGTAGACCGGGATGGCGGGATAGACGTGGGCCGCCATAAAGGCCCGCACAAGATCGCGCCACATGGTCTCACGCTCGGAAAGGCCGAAATTCATGGGCAGGCTCCATCAAGGTCGATGAAGAGCCTAGGCCGCCCCACCCTCCGACGCCT
>JAYVDG010000479.1:0-3973 GCA_043749525.1 Phenylobacterium sp. | reverse complement strand
CCTTCAGGCTGAGCAGTCGGTTGCGTCTGATCTGGATCAGTCGGTCGGGGGAGATGGTCAGGCCGACGATCAGGGCGTTCTTCAGGGTCAGCAGCTTCTCGGTCGGCGGCCGGCCCGGCACCAGGGGCACATTGGCGGCCCGCACCCCGCGGTGGGCCAGATAGATGCAGGTGGGGGTCTTCGACGTACGTGAGACGCCCACCAGCACCACGTCGGCCTGGTCCAGGTCCTGGCCGCCCTGGCCGTCGTCGTGGCCGATGGCGTAGTTGAGCGCGTCCATGCGGTTGAAATAGTCGTTGTCCAGGGCGTGCTGCACGCCGATCCGGCGGGTCAGGTTCGCCCCCAGATAGCGCGACAGGGCCGAGACCAGCGGGTCCAGCGCCGGGATGCAGGCCATGTCCAGCTTGCGGCAGCCCTCTTCCAGGGCCGCCCGCAGCTCGTCGTCGACGATGGTGTGGATCACCACCCCGGGCGCGGCCTCGATGTCGGTGAGCGCCCGCTCCAGCTGCCGGGGGGAGCGCACCAGGGCGTAGATGTGCTCGATGGGCAGGACGTTCTCGAACCGGGCGCAGACCGCGCGGGCCATGGCGTTCAGGGTCTCGCCGGTGGAGTCGGAGACCAGGTGCACATGGAAGTAGGTGGCGTAGCGCGAGGCTGAGGTCATGTGGTCCGGGGCGCCGTTGGCGGGTGCGTCGAAATATCTGGGGACAGAGGAGTCGATACCTTCTTAGCGAAGCTGCGCGCGCTTGGGGATAGCCGCGGCCAATTCCCGCGCCGTTCTAGCCGGCGGGGGATAGCGGGCGCCGTTCGGGGAGTTTGAGTCCGGCTCGCCCGCCGTCTGTCCCTGCGGTGTGGACGCGCCAACCCCAAACCGGCGCCGCCGGCGAACGACTCGTGTTCGTTCACGCCGAGCGGGGCCGTGAGGTTAATGAATCGTTAAGGCCGATCAGCACGTTAAGATTCCATTAACACAATCCACAGCGCGGCTCCGGGCCAGCGGAAGGGACCGGCGTCGGCTGGGGAAAGGGAGTCGATGCGGGGGTGCGACACCGGGCTTTGTCCCCGCCTTCGACAGGCCCTACCGCTACCTCTTCATCCAAGATTCTAACTCTTAGAAAGGTAGAAGGCCGACGAGGAAGAACAGGCGGGCTTGAGCCGGAGCCTCGAAGCCGGTTTAACGCCCTCCATGGCCAACAGTTCAGAACCCCGCCTGCTCCGGGCGCTTGCCGGAGAAACCCTGGATCGCCCGCCGGTCTGGTTTATGCGTCAGGCCGGACGCTCCCTGCCCGAGTACCGGGAGCTGCGAACCCGGGCCAAGGACTTCATCGCCTTCTGCCACAATCCCGAAATGGCCGCCGAGGCCACGATGCAGCCGATGCGCCGCTTCCCCCTGGACGCCGCCATCGTCTTCGCCGACATCCTGCTGATCCCCCAGGCCCTGGGCCAGGAAGTCTGGTTCGAGGCGGGCGAGGGGCCGAGGCTCGGTGACCTCCCCTCCATCGAGAGCATGGCTGACCAGATCGAGGCCTCCACCGGCCGGCTGTCGGCCATCGGCGAGACGCTTTCCCGCGTGCGCGCCGAGCTGGAGCCGGACCGCGCCCTGATCGGCTTCGCCGGCGCCCCCTGGACCGTGGCCACCTACATGATCGAAGGCCGCGGCTCCGACCGCGCCGGCGCCCGGACCTACGCCTACCAGCACCCGGAGAAGCTGGACCGGCTGCTGGACGTGCTGGTGGACGCCACCGCCCGCTACCTGGTGATGCAGGCCAAGAGCGGCGCCCAGGTGCTGAAGCTGTTCGAGAGCTGGGCGGAAGGCCTGGCCGAGGACGTCTTCGAACGCATCGTCATCAAGCCGCACACCGCCATCATCGAGAAGGTCCGCGCCGCCGGCGTCGATGTCCCCTTCATCGGCTTCCCGCGCAGCGCCGGGGCCCTGGTGGAGAACTACGCCGCCCGCGTTCCCGTCAACGCCGTGGCCTTGGACACCCAGGCCAGCGCGGTGCTGGGCCAGAAGATCCAGGACAGTGGCAAGACCATCCAGGGCGCGCTCGACAACCTGCTGCTGCGGGCTGGCGGTCCGGCCCTGGACGCCCGGGTCGACGCCCTGATCGAGCAGTGGAACTCCGGCCCCTACATCTTCAACCTCGGCCACGGCGTCCTGCCCGACACCCCCATCGAACACATCGAGCGCACCATCCGCCGGGTGACCGGCAAGTGACACGCGTCGCGGTCGTCCTCTTCAACCTCGGCGGTCCCGACGGCCCCGACGCCGTGCGGCCGTTCCTCTACAACCTGTTCAAGGACCCGGCGATCATCGGGGTCCCGGCGATCCTGCGCTATCCGATCGCCGCCCTGATCTCCTCGCGCCGCGAGACCTCCGCCCAGGCCAACTACAACATCATGGGCGGCGGCTCGCCCCTGTTGCCGGAGACGCAGAAACAGGCCGCCGCCCTGGACGTGGCCCTGGCCGGCGCCCGGCCCGACCTGACGGTGAAGTCCTTCATCGCCATGCGTTACTGGAAGCCCTTCGCCGACCAGACGGCCCAGGAGGTGGCGGCCTTCGCCCCCGACGAGATCGTCCTGCTGCCGCTCTATCCGCAGTACTCGACCACCACGACGGCCTCGTCCCTGCAGGACTGGGCCAAGGCCTATAAGGGTCCCGGCCGTACCCGCACCGTCTGCTGCTATCCCACCGCGCAGGGGGTTGTGGAGGGCCACGCCACCGCCATACGCGATACCTGGGAGAAGGCCGGCAAGCCCGCCAATGTCCGCCTGCTGTTTTCCGCCCACGGCCTGCCCGAGAAGGTGATTGCGGGCGGCGACCCCTACCAGGCGCAGATCGAGGCCACGGCCGCCGCGGTCGCCGCCCTGCTGCCCGAGCTGCCCGACTGGCGCGTCTGCTACCAGAGCCGGGTCGGGCCGATGAAATGGATCGGCCCCTCGACGGTGGAGGAGATCCATACTGCCGGCGAACAGGGGGTCGGCCTGCTGCTCTGCCCCATCGCTTTCGTCTCCGAGCACATCGAGACCCTGGTGGAGCTGGACCACGAATATGCTGAGCTAGCGGTGCAGCAGGGGATCGCCCCCTATCTGCGAGCCCCGGCGCTCGGGGTCGAGCAGGCCTTCATCGCCGCGCTCGCCCAGACGGTCGACCACGCCTTGGCGCGGGCCGGCGGCGCCGCACCGGAGGGGGCATGGCTTTGCCCGGCCGGCTATGGCAAGTGCGGCAGAACCAGCAAGGGAGCTTAGGCGTGGACTACAATCTGCTGCGTGGCCTGCACATCATCTCGGTGATCGCTTGGATGGCCGGGATCATGTACCTGCCGCGCCTCTTCGCCTACCACGCCGAGGCCTTGCCCGGCGGCGAGATGGACAAGACCTTCCAGACCATGGAGCTCAAGCTCTACCGGATCATCATGGGTCCGGCGATGGTGGCGGCCTGGGTGTTCGGCCTGGCGCTGATCTATGTGAACGCCACCCAGATCCGCGGCGGCTGGGATTACCTCCAACAGCCCTGGATGATCACCAAGCTGGCGGGGATTGTCTTTATGACCGGCTGGCACCATTTCCTGGGCGCGGCGCGCAAGAAGTTCGCGGCCGGGACCAACACGCGGCCCGCGCGCTTCTGGAAGATGACCAACGAACTGCCCTTCATCGCGGCGGTCATCATGGTCCTGGCGGTCACCACCGAGTTCGGCAGCTAGCCGTCATCCTTGACCCGAACCACGCGATGTGGTTCCGCTGAACTCACATGGCGTCGCGCAACGCGAAGTCATGCCCCGCCCTACCTCCGGCGACGCGCGCTTCCCCAATCTCAAGCTGCTGCGTCCCGGCCCCTGAACACCCCGGCGAGTCTCAAAGGCCCGCCCTAGACGTTTCAAGTTTGCTCGACGCCCGAGGACCATCCGTGTCCGAAGGCGCGCCGAGCCGTATTCAAGGCAATACCCATGTCCGAAGACAATATCTCCGACAC
>JAYVDG010000478.1:0-10569 GCA_043749525.1 Phenylobacterium sp. | reverse complement strand
TCGGGCGATAGGCTTGCGTTCCAAGAACCGGCGATCCGATCGGGGAGGTCTTCGCCTTTGTCGCGTACATTTGATCCGCTTGAGAGCCAGCAGACCCTGTTCGGCGCTCTGCTCGCCGCCCGTACTCAGTTCGGCGCGAAGAAACCGATCCTGGAGGACCAGGAACGCAATCCGCTGTCCTACACCGACCTGATCCGCGCAGCTTTCGCGCTGGGCCGGAAGATCGCGGCCATGACGGAAAAGGGCGAGCGGGTCGGCGTCATGCTGCCCGCCAGTTCCGCGGCCATCGTCACCTTTTTCGCCCTGCACGCCTTCGGGCGCATTCCCACCATGCTGAACTTCACGTCCGGCATCCGGAATCTGAAGGGCGCCTGCAAGCTGGCTGGGGTGAAGCGGGTGCTGACCTCGCACCGGTTTATCGAACAGGGCCAGCTGCATGATTTGGTGGACGCCTTGGACGAGGTCTCCAAGGTCACCTACCTGGAGGACGTGCGCGAGAAGATCGGCCTGACCGACAAGCTTTTCGCCGCCACGGCCGGCACCTTCCCCAGGGCGTTCGTGGCCGAAACCAAGCCGGATGATCCCGGTGTGATCCTGTTCACTTCCGGCAGCTTCGGGGTGCCCAAGGGCGTGGTGCTGAGCCAGGCGAACCTGGTGGCCAACGTCTACCAGATCGCCGCCCATATCCCGCTGGATCCGGACTGGGTGATGTTCAATCCCCTGCCCACCTTCCACTGCTTCGGCTTGACCGGCGGAGCCCTGCTGCCGATCCTCACCGGCATGAAGGCGTTCCAGTATCCCTCGCCGCTGCACACCAAGGTGATCCCGCCGCTGCTGAAGGACACCAAGGCGTCCATTCTGCTGGCCACCGACACCTTCCTGAACCAGTACGCCCGGGTCGCCGAGTACGACGAACTGGCCAATCTGAAGTTCATCGTCTGCGGCGCCGAAAAGGTCCGCGAAGAAACCCACAACCTGATCCGCGACAAGTTCGGGGATGTGCCGGTGCTGGAGGGCTACGGCGCCACCGAGGCCGCACCGGTCATCGCGGTGAACAAGCCCATCGACAACCGGCGCGGCACGGTCGGCGGCCTGCTGCCGGGCATCCAGACCCGGCTGGAGCCGGTTCCGGGCATCCCGGGCGGCGGCCGATTCTATGTGCGCGGCCCGAACGTCATGAGCGGCTACCTGCGCCCGGACGGCACGGTCGAGCCCCTGATCGATGGCTGGCATGACACCGGCGACGTGGTGGACATCACCGACGACGACTGGGTGACCATCCGCGGCCGGGTGAAACGCTTCGCCAAGATCGGCGGCGAGATGGTGTCCCTGACCGCCGCCGAAGACCTGGCCATCGCCGTCTGGCCCGACAACCGCCATGCCGTCATCTCCATGCCCGACGCCCGCAAGGGGGAGCGGCTGGTGCTGGTCACCGACCGCCGCGACGCCGACTCCACGGCCCTGGTGGCCCACGCCAAGTCCATCGGCGCGTCGGAGTTGAACGTGCCGAAGAAGATCATCAAGGTCCCGGAGGTGCCCGTCCTGGGCACCGGCAAGACCGACTATGTCGTCATCCAACGCATGGTCGAGGCTGAGGGCCGGCGCGCCGCGTAACGCCTACCTAGAGACAAGCGCCAGCACGGCGCGGTGGAGGAACCCCATTGCCGAATCTTGATGTCTGGGCGCCTCGCGTCCTGAGCCTGCTGCGCATCATCGCCGCCTTGCTGTTCCTCGAACACGGCTTGATGAAGGTGTTCAACTTTCCCGCCGCCCAGGAGGGCGCGCCCAACCCCTTGCCGATGATGCTGATCGTGGCGGCCTGGCTTGAAATCGTCGGCGGTGGGCTGGTGGCGCTCGGCTTGTTCACCCGGCCGGTGGCCTTGCTTCTGTCCGGTCAGATGGCGATCGCCTATTTCCTGGCCCACGCGCCCGCGAGCTTCTATCCCGCCCTCAACGGCGGCGAACCGGCGATCCTGTTCTCCTTCGTCTTCCTGTACCTGGCCGTGGCCGGCGGCGGGATCTGGAGCCTCGACGCCCTGGTTCGCAAGCGGCCCTAATCAGGGCTTGGCTGCCGTGGGGGAGCCGGGTTCATTCTGTCTGTCAGAACCGCAACTCGTCTTGAGAGGAACACCCCATGGCCGAGGCCTGGATCATCGACGTCGCCCGTACCCCGCGTGGCGTCGGCAAGCCTGAGAAGGGCGCCCTGTCCGGCGTCCACCCGCAGCGCATCCTGTCCACGGTCCTGAAGGCCTTGGCCGAGCGCAACAACCTCAACACCGCCGACATCGACGACGTGATCGCCGGCTGCGGCACCCAGTTCGGCAAGCAGGGCTCCTGCATCGCCCGCATGGCGGCTCTGGACGCTGGCTACGCCAACGAGGCGGCAGGCATGTCGCTCGACCGCTTCTGTGGCTCGGGCCTCACGGCGGTGAACCTGGCGGCCATGGGCGTGATGTCCGGCGCCCAGGACCTGGTGGTGGCCGGCGGCGTGGAGTCCATGTCCTATGGCGCGACCCTCAAGCGCCCGGTCGGTCCCACCCTGGACTCCGGCAACGAGCACCTGCGCGGCATCCACCCGCAACCGCACCAAGGCGTCTGCGGCGACGTGGTGGCGACCCTGGAAGGCTTCACCCGCGAGGATGTCGATGCGCTGGCCCTCGAAAGCCAGCGCCGGGCGGCCCACGCCATCGCCAACGGCTATTTCGACCGCAGCCTGATCACCGTCTACAACGACGACGGCAGCGTCGCCCTGGACCGCGAGGAATATCCTCGCGCCGGCACGACTGCCGAGGGCCTGGCCGCCCTGAAGGCCGCCTTCGCTAGCCTCTATGACGTGCCGCTGGACGAACAGGGCCTGTCCTTCCGCAAATTGGTTGAAGCGAGTTATCCGGACCTGAAGATCAATCACGTGCACCATGCCGGCAACTCGTCGGGCGTGGTGGATGGCGCCGGCGCCGTGGTCATCGCCTCGCCGGAATATGCCCGCGCCCACGGCCTGAAGCCCCGCGCCAAGATTCGCTCGGTCTCCACCGCCGGCGACTCGCCGGAGCTGATGTTGAACGCGCCGGGTCCCGCGGCCCGCAAGGCCCTGGCCAAGGCCGGCATGACCATGAAGGACATCCAGCTGGTGGAGATCAACGAGGCCTTCGCCGTCGTGCCGCTGAAGTTCATGCGCGACCTGAACGTCGATCCGGCCATCGTCAACGTCAATGGCGGGGCCATCGCGCTCGGTCACCCCATCGGGGCGACGGGGGCCATGATCCTGGGCACCCTGCTGGACGAGATGGAGCGCCGCGACCTCTCGGTCGGCATGGCCACCCTGTGCGCCGCCGGCGGCATGGCCCCGGCCGCGATCATCGAGCGCATCTAGCCCGCGCCGCCAAAGGCTGGGCCGGTGAGGCGCAGGATCGCGTCCCCGGCCCACAGGCCGCCCACCAGCAGCACGACGCCCCAGACGACTCGCATCGCGTAGGGCCGGCTTCCCGACATGAAAGCAGCCGGAACCTTCACCGCCATGTTGGTGGTGAGGGTCAGCAGCACGGCGGTCGCCGCTGGACCCGCGGCCAGGCTGCCGTTGGCGTTCAGGGTCGCCATCGAGATCGCCGCTGCATGGGCGTCCGCGAGGCCCAGCACCGTGGCGCCCGCCAACGCTCCCGGCGTTCCCAGCCAGACGACCAACTGCTCCGACAGCAGGCTGAAGCCGCTCACCAGCGCCACAAACAGCAGAATGGTCAGGCCGTTGAAGGCGCGGCCGGTTGGCGTCAGGTCGTCCGCCTGCCTGGGCGCGCCGTGCACGAGCCAGGCCGCGTAGAGCAGGATCAGCCCGGCAGCCAGGCCCAAAGGTAGCGCCAGGACCGTCAGCAAGGCGGGGCTGACGGCGCCGATCAGGGCGGTGAGATAGCCGAGGCTCCCCACCAGGGAGGCGACGGCGCCCGCGGCGCTGGCGGAGGCCGCGGCCGGGGCGGCGCGTGACCGGCCGCCCATGGCAACCACGGCGGCGGTGCTGGACACCAGGCCGGAGGCGAGGCCGGCGACCAGGAAACCATAACGCGCGCCCACCAACCTCTGGGCGACGTAGCCGACCGCGCTGAGCGCCATGGCGACCACGGCCAACCGACCCAGGGTGAAGGGATTGAGCAGGCCGTAGGGATCGACCGGGCGGTCGGGCAGCAGGGGGAGGATAACTACGGCGGCGATCGCGAAGGTCAGGCTGTCGCGCAGGTCCTGGTCGGATATCCGCTCGCGGACGAAGTGGTGCAGTTGCACGCGAAAGGCCAGCAGGGCCGCCACCACAATCCCGACCTCCAGGGCCAAGACCGGCTTGGCAGGCGCCAGCACACCCAGGACATAGGTCGCGATCAGCGCGACCTCTCCCGTCAGGCCGGGATCTCCGCGCTCGCCCAGGGCATAGGCGATCAGGACGCCAAACCCGACCAGCGCTCCGACGAGCAGGATCAGGTGACGGTCGCCGAAGGTGGCGGTCAGCCCTCCCAACAGGCCGACGAGGGCGAAGGTTCGCAAGCCGGCCGGAGACCGCGTAGGGCCATCGCCCTTGCGCCGCTCCCGCTCCAAACCGATCAGCAGGCCGATGGCCAGGGCGATCAGCAGAGGCCATTCCGGGCGATCGAGCATCGGATACGCCCTCCAGCCGAATTAGATATGTAGAACCCGCCCATAGGCCTCGAGGGTTGCCTCGTGCATGGCCTCGCTCATCGTCGGGTGCGGGAAGACGGTGGCGATCAGTTCGGCCTCCGTGGCTTCCAGGGTCATGGCGAGCGCAAAGCCTTGGATCATCTCGGTGACCTCGCCGCCGATCAGGTGAGCGCCGAGCAGGGCGCCGGTCTTCTCGTCGAAGATGGTCTTCACGAAGCCCTCGGTCTCGCCCGAGGCGATGGCCTTGCCGTTCACCCGGAATGGGAAACGGCCGATCTTGACCGCGATCCCCTTCTCCTTGGCGCCCGCCTCGGTGATGCCCACCGAAGCGATCTGCGGCGTTGAATAGGTACAGCCCGGGATCGGCGCGTTGAGGTTCGAGGGCGCGAGGCCCGCGATATGCTCGATGCAGTGGACGCCTTCGTGGCTGGCCTTGTGGGCGAGCCAGGGCGGGCCCGCCACATCGCCGATGGCGTAGAGGCCGGGCACGCCCGTGCCGCCGTTCGCATCGGTGACGATGTGGGTGCGTTCGATCTTCACCCCCAGGGCTTCAAGGCCCATGTCCTCGACATTGCCGACGATGCCGACGGCGACGATGGCCACCTCGGCCTCCAGGATCTCGGACTTTCCGGCGCTGCTGGTCGTGACTTGAACGCCGCTGGATTTCGGCTTCTCAACCTTCTCCACCTGGGCGCCGACGCGGAACTTCATGCCGCGCTTTTCAAAGGCTTTCCGGGCGGCTGTGGAGACTTCCTCATCTTCAACCGGCAGGATGCGCGGCAGGGTTTCGATCACCGTGACGTCGGCACCCAGCGCCCGATAGAACGACGCGAACTCGATGCCTATGGCGCCGGAGCCGATGACGATGATGGACTTGGGCGCCGACTTGGGCGCCATCGCCTCCCGGTAGGTCCAGATGCGGTCGCCGTCCGGCTCCAGGCCGACAGCGGGAATGGTGCGGGCGCGCGCCCCGGTGGCCAGGATCACGTGCTTGGCGGTGAGCGTGCGCGCGCCGCCGGCCTTGAGTGCGACGACGACCTTGGGCGCAGGCGCGCCCTTCTCAAGCTTGGCGGTCCCCTCCACCACCTCGATCTTGTGTTTCTTCATCAGGAAGGCGACGCCGGAGTTCAGCTGGGCGGCCACCTTGCGGGAGCGCTTGATAATGCCGGTGAAGTCGAAGGAGGCCTTCTCCACCTTGATGCCGTAGTCGGCCAGGTGGGACAGCTGCTCATAGGCCTCGCCGGTCTTCAGCAGGGCCTTGGTGGGGATGCAGCCCCAGTTCAGGCAGACCCCGCCCAGGGCTTCCTTCTCGATGATGGCGGTCTTCAGGCCCAACTGGCTGGCGCGGATGGCGGTGACATAGCCGCCGGGGCCGGAGCCGATGACGATGACGTCGAAGGAATCAGCCATCAGAGCAGGGCCTCGATCGCGCTTTCCAGCGACTTGGGTTCGACGGTGGGGGCGAAGCGGTCAACCACCTGGCCCTTACGGTCCACCAGGAACTTGGTGAAATTCCACTTCACATTGGCGGTGCCCAGCACGCCCTTCTTCTCCTTCTTGAGGTAGGCGAAGAGCGGGTGGGTCTTGGGACCGTTGACGTCGATCTTGGTCATCATCGGGAAGTCGATCTCGTAGGTCAGCGAGCAGAAGCTGGCGATCTCCTCGGCGTTCCCCGGCTCCTGGGCCCCGAACTGGTTGCAGGGGAAGCCCAGCACGATGAGCCCGCGGTCCTTGTACTTGCTGTAGAGCGCCTCCAGCCCCTCGTACTGCGGGGTGAATCCGCACTTGGAGGCCGTGTTGACGATCAGGACCACCTTGTCGCGGTAGGTGGAGAGTGGCGTCGCCTTGCCGTCCAGGGTCTCGGCGCTGAAGTCGTAGATGCTCATGGTCAGCCCCTAGACGATCATCGTGATGGGATCTTCGATCAGGATCTTGAAGGCCTGCAGCCAGCGGGCGCCAATGGCGCCGTCCACCACGCGGTGATCGCAGGTCAGCGTCACGGTCATCACTGTGGCGACGGCCAGCTGGCCGTTCTTGACGACTGGTCGCTGTTCGCCGGCGCCCACGGAGAGGATGGCCCCCTGCGGTTCGTTGAGGATCGAGGAGAAGGCCTTGATCCCGAACATGCCCAGGTTGGAGACGGAGAAGGTGCCGCCCTGGAACTCCTCGGGCTTGAGCTTTCGGGTGCGGGCGCGGGCCGCCAGGTCCTTGGCCTCGGTGGCGATTGTGCTGAGGCCCTTGGTCTCCGCCGCCCGGATGATCGGGGTGATCAGGCCGCCGTCGATGGCCACGGCCATGGCGATGTCGGCATGGTGGTGCATGGCGATGCCCTCTGGCGAGTAGGAGGCGTTGGCCTCAGGCACCTGCGTCAGCGCGATGGCCGCGGCCTTGATCACCAGGTCGTTGACGCTGACCTTCACGCCCTGCTTCTCAAGCATGGCGTTGATCTTGGTCCGGCCGGCCAGCAGGGCGTCGATCTCCAGGTCGATGGTCAGCGGGAAGTGGGGCACGTCGCGGAAGCTGTCGGTCAGCCGTCGGGCCACGGTCTTGCGCATGCCGTCCAGCGGAATGAGATCGTAGGAACCGTCCGGAATGCCCATCTGGGCCAGGCTCTGGACCTGACGCGCGGCGGAGGTCGCCGCGCCGCCGGCGCTGGCTGGGGCCTTGGCCGCGCCGGGGGCCGCGCCCTCGACGTCGCGCTTGATGATGCGGCCGTGCGGGCCAGAACCCGTAAGGGCGGTGAGGTCGAGGTTCTTCTCGGCCGCGATCCGGCGGGCCAGTGGCGAGGCGAAGACGCGCTTGCCGTCGGCGGCCTGGGCGGGCTTCGCGGCGGGGGCAGGAGCCGTCACGGCGGCTGCCGGTGCGGCGACCGTTTCGGCTTTGGCCGGCGCGGGCGCGGCCTGCGCCTTCGGCGCGGCCGCCGGCGTGGCGACCTCGCCCTCCCCCGACAGCTTGGCGATCGGCGAATTGACCTTCACGTTCTCCGTGCCCTCGGGCACCAGGATGTCCTCGATGGTGCCTTCGTCGACGGCTTCGACCTCCATGGTCGCCTTGTCGGTCTCGATCTCGGCGATCACGTCGCCGGATTTGACGACGTCGCCCTTCTTCACGTGCCACTTGGCGAGGGTGCCCTCCTCCATGGTGGGCGACAGCGCGGGCATCAGGATATCGATCGACATGGGTCAGGCGCTCGGGCGGTTGTGGGGGGCGCAGACGCGCAAGATGGTCATGACGGCTCCAGCGACAGATGGGCGAGCTGGTCGGCGTTGGCCTCCCAGTTCTGGCCGTCGAAGGCGGTCAGGTCGAGGGTCGCCGCCTCGTCCAGGCAGCGGGCGTTGATCGACCAGCCGTCCGGGTTGGAACGGGGGCGGTAGAAGCTTTTGATGCCGCATTCCGAGCAGAACAGGTGCTTGGCCACCCGGCTGTTGAAGGTGTACTCGGCCAGCCGCTCCATGCCCTTGGTCACGCGGAAGCGGCTCTCGGGCACGATGATGTGGATAAAGCCCGACTTGGCGCACATGGAGCAGTTGCAGCTCTGGGCCTCGACCATTTCGGGCAAGGCCACTTCGAACCGCACGCCGCCACAGTGGCAGCCCCCCGCCCGCCAGGTGAAGGGTTCGGGGCTCATTTATAGGTGACCGCCCTCACCGCCTTCACGATCTTGTCGACCGAGGGCAGCGACAGCGCCTCCAGATTGGCCGCGTAGGGCATGGGGACGTCTTCCTGGTGCACGCGGCCAGGCGGGGCGTCCAGATAGTCGAAGGCATGCTCCAGAACGCGCGCGATCACCTCGGCACCGACCCCCATGGGGCCCCAGCCTTCCTCGACGGTGACCAGGCGGTTGGTCTTCTTCACACTCTCGACGATGGTTTCGTGGTCCAGGGGGCGCAGGGTGCGCAGGTCGATGACCTCGGCCTCGATGCCCATGCCCGCCAGCTTCTCGGCGGCTTCGAGGGCCAGGCCCACGGCGCGGGAGTGGGCGGTGATGGTGACGTCGGTCCCCTCGCGGCGAATCTTGGCCTTGCCGATGGGCACCACCCAGTCGACGTCGGCCGGCACGTCGAACTCGACGCCGTAAAGCATCTCGTGTTCGAGGAAGACCACGGGATTGGGGTCGCGGATCGCGGCCTTCAGCAGGCCCTTGGCGTCGGCGGCGTCATAGGGCGCCACCACCTTCAGGCCCGGCACCTGGGCGTACCAGGCCGAATAGTCCTGGCTGTGTTGCGCGCCCACCCGGGCCGCGGCGCCGTTGGGACCGCGGAACACGACCGAGCATTTGACCTGGCCGCCCGACATGTAGAGCGTCTTGGCGGCGGAGTTGATGATGTGGTCGATGGCCTGCATGGCGAAGTTGAAGGTCATGAACTCGATGATGGGCTTCAGACCCGCCATCGCCGCGCCGACGCCGAGACCGGCGAAGCCGTATTCGGTGATGGGGGTGTCGATCACCCGGCGGTCGCCGAACTCCTCCAGCAGGCCGCGAGAGACCTTGTAGGCGCCCTGATACTGGGCGACTTCCTCGCCCATCAGGAAGACGTTCTCGTCCTTGCGCATCTCCTCGGCCATGGCGTCGCGCAGGGCGTCGCGAATAGTGGTCTTCACCAGCTTCACGCCTTCGGGCAGCTCGGGATCGCGCAGCGCCGGCTTGGGCGGCGGAGCGGCTTCAGGTTCAGGCTGCGCCTCGGCCGGCGGCTTTTCGGGCGCGCTGGCGGCGGGGGTTTCGGCCTTCGGCGCCGGCGCAGCGGTCCCACCCTCGCCTGACAGACGGGCGATGGGGGTATTGACCTTCACCTCCTCGGAGCCTTCGGCCACCAGGAGCTCCTCGATCACGCCTTCGTCGACAGCTTCGACTTCCATCGTGGCCTTGTCGGTCTCGATCTCGGCGATGACGTCACCGGACTTGACGGTGTCGCCCACCTTCACGTGCCACTTGGCGAGCGTGCCCTCTTCCATGGTCGGCGAGAGGGCCGGCATCAGGATGTCGGTCACTGAGCAGCCTCCAGGTAGACGTCGGTATAGAGCTCGGAAGGGTCGGGTTCGGGCGAGGTGCGGGCGAATTCGGCGGCGGCGGCGACGATCTTCTTCACCTCGGCGTCGATTGCTTTCAGGGCGGCCTCGTCGGCCCAGCCCTTCTTCTCCAGCAGTTCCTGCAGGTGGTCGATGGGGTCGCGGGTCTTGCGGACCTCGTCTACCTCTTCGCGGGTACGGTACTTGGCCGGGTCGCTCATGGAGTGGCCGCGGTAACGGTAGGTCTTCATCTCGAGGATGTAGGGGCCATTGCCCGAGCGGGCGTGATCGGCGGCCTTCCGGGCGGCGGCCTGAACCGCCATCACGTCCATGCCGTCGACCTCCTCGCCCGGAATCCGGAACGAGGCGCCGCGCTTGTAGAGGTGGGTTTCCGAGGACGACCGCTCGATGGAGGTGCCCATGGCGTACTGGTTGTTCTCGATCACATAGACGACCGGGAGCTTCCAGATCGTGGCCATGTTGAAGCTCTCATAGACCTGGCCCTGGTTGGCCGCGCCATCGCCGAAGTAGGTGAAGGCGACCTTCTTGTTGCCCTTGTAGTGGTTGGCCAGCGCCAGGCCGGTGCCCAGCGACACCTGGCCACCGACGATGCCGTGGCCGCCGTAGAAGTCGGCCTCCGTCGAGAACATGTGCATCGACCCGCCCTTGCCCTTGGACGAGCCGGTGAAGCGGCCGGTGAGTTCGGCCATGACTTCCTTGGGATCCATGCCGCAGGCCAGCATGTGGCCGTGGTCGCGGTAGCCGGTGATGATCTGGTCACCGGGTTTGCGGACGGCGTCCATGCCCACGGCAATGGCTTCCTGACCGATGTAGAGGTGACAGAAGCCGCCGATGGCCCCCATGCCGTAGAGCTGGCCGGCCTTTTCCTCGAAGCGCCGGATCAGCAGC
>JAYVDG010000477.1:0-3989 GCA_043749525.1 Phenylobacterium sp. | reverse complement strand
CGGTGCAGTTCAACAAGGCGATCGTCGGCAAGAACGCCTTCGCCCACGAGAGCGGCATCCACCAGGACGGGATGCTGAAGGACCGCGGCACCTACGAGATCATGTCGCCTGAGACCGTCGGTCAGGGCGCCTCGAACCTGGTGATGGGCAAGCATGCCGGCCGGGCGGGCTTCCGCGAGAAGCTGAAGGAGCTGGGCTACGAGCTGGGCCAGAACGCCCTGAACGAGGCCTTCCAGCGCTTCAAGGACCTGGCCGACAAGAAGAAGCACGTCTTCGACGACGACATCATCGCCCTGGTGGACGACGCCCTGGCCAGCGGCGCCGACCGCATCCAGGTCAAGACCCTGCGCGTGATCGCCGGCACCGAAGGCCCGCAACAAGCCGAGCTGACAGTGACTGTGGACGGCGTCGACAAGTCGGGCGCCGCCACCGGCGACGGCCCGGTGGACGCGGTGTTCAACGCCATCCACGAGGTCGTGCCCCACACCGCCATCCTGCGCCTGTTCCAGGTGCACGCGGTGACCGAAGGGACCGACGCCCAGGCCCAGGTCTCGGTGCGTTTGGAGGAAGATGGCCGTATCGCCACCGGCCAGGCCGCCGACACCGACACCCTGACCGCCTCGGCCAAGGCCTATATCAACGCGCTCAACAACCTCTTCGTCCGCAAGGAAAAGAGCGCGCCGGACGCCATCGCCAGCGGGTTCTGACGCCGCCAAAGTGTCATCCCGGTTTCCGCGGAGCGGAAGACCGGGACCCATAAGCACCGATTTTTCCTGAAGACCCCGCGCGTCTGGGTCCCGGACAAGCGCTGCGCGGCTTTGGCTGCTCCGCGCCGCCGCTTCGCGGTCCGGGATGACACTTGGGGTGGGCGA
The DNA here is from genome assembly GCA_043749525.1 of Phenylobacterium sp. Taxonomy (GTDB): domain Bacteria; phylum Pseudomonadota; class Alphaproteobacteria; order Caulobacterales; family Caulobacteraceae; genus Phenylobacterium. The sequence continues at coordinate 3,117 of JAYVDG010000477.1, read as the reverse complement.
GGAGCCCTGTTGTCATGCTCTGGATTATTCTGACCGCCGCGGCCGCGCCGCTGCAGGTGGCGCGCAATGCGCTGCAACGCGGCTTGGTGGGGGACGCCGGGCCCTGGGGCGCGACCCTGGTGCGCTTCCTGTTCGGCCTGCCGTTCTCGCTGCTGATCTTCGCCGTGGTGGCGATGCTCACGCCGAGCGCCGAGCCGCACCTGTCGGCGCGGTTCATCGTCGCCGTCACCGCCGGGGGCATCGCCCAGGTCAGCGCTACCGCCGCCCTGCTGACAGCCATGCGCCATTCCGGCTTCGCGGTGGCCACCTTCATGCAGCAGGCTTCCCTGCCCATCGCCGCGATCATGGGGTTCCTGTTGTTTGGCGACCATATGAGCGCGGTGCAGTGGGCGGGGCTGGCGGCCACCACCGTCGGTCTGCTGGTGCTGTCCTGGCCAAGGGGCGACGAGGCGGTGAAAGGCGCGCTCAACGGCTCGCTGTTCGGCCTGGCCTCAGGCGTGGCCTTCGCCGTGGCGCTGAACGGCTACCGGCAGGCCGGCATGGCGCTTGAGCCCAGCCACCCGATCTACTCGGCGACGGCGGCCCTGTGCGTCGCCCAGACCCTGCAGTCCATCGTGCTGGGGGCCATTCTCGGTGTCACCCGGCCCCAGGCTCTGCGCTCGGTCGCCGGATCGTGGAAGCAGTCGCTGGGCGCCGGATTCTTCGGCACGGCGGCCTCGGCCCTCTGGTTCTCCGCTCTGGCCCTGGCGCCCGCCGGCCAGGTCCGCGCCATCGGGGTGATCGAGGGGCCGATCGCCGCGGCGGCGGGGCGCAGGCTGTTCAAGGAGAAGCTGACCCTGGTCCAGATCGCCGGCGGCACGGCGACGGCCATCGGCGTGGTGATGACAGCCCTGGGGTAGGTCGGGTTATGCTGCGCCATCCGCCGACAGAGCGGGGAGGAAACAGACCATGGCCTTTGACGCCGACGCCCATACCAAGGCCCTGCACCGCGACGGCTATACGGTGATCGAGGACTTTTGTGATGCGGATACGCTGGCGGTAATTCGCCGGGGCCTGGCGCCGCACATGGAGCAGCACCGGGGCCGCAACGACTTTGAGGGGTTCGACACCGAGCGGGTCTACACCCTGGTGGCGCGGGGCAAGGTGTTCGAGCAGGTCACCGAGGACTCCCGCCTCCTGGCCCTGCTCGACCGGTTCCTGCAGCCGGGCTACCTGCTGTCGGCCAGCCAGGCGATCTGCATCTATCCGGGCGAGAGCGCCCAGGCGGTCCACACCGACGACGGTTTCTACCGCCTGAAGAGACCTCGCCCACCGGCCTCCATGAGCCTGATCGCGGCGGTGGACGCCTTCACGCAGGAGAATGGCTGCACCGAGGTGATCCCCGGCAGCCACCTGTGGAGCGACGATGAGGTGGCCGCCCTGAGCCCCGCAGACCTGCCGGGTCTGCTGAAGCCCATGGTCATGCCGGCCGGCGCCGCCATCGTCTTCCAGGCCACCCTGCTGCACCGGGGCGGCGCCAACCGCAGCAAGGCGCCGCGGCAGGCCTTCACCAACCAATATTGCGAGCCCTGGGCCCGGACCCAGGAGAACTTCTTCCTCGGCGTGCCACGAGAACTGGTGAAGACCATGTCGCCGCGGCTGCAGCGCCTGCTGGGCTACGACATCTGGCCGCCGTTCATGGGCCACGTGACGGCCTCGCACCCGCTGAAGACCCTGGAGGACGGCTATGTGCCGCCGGTGCTGGTGGATCGCGTCATCGAGAGCTAACGTGGCGTCAGGAGCGGCCGCAGAGCCGCCCAGCCAAGGGAATGAAACATGATCCAGGCCGCCGACTCCGTTGAAATCTCTGGGCAATTCCGCCGCCCGCGAAACCTGGCCCAGGAGATCAAGGGGTCGATCCACGACGACGCCACCGCTTCCAAGCTGGGCTTCCGGGGTGGGACGGTGGCGGGCTCGGTCCATATGGACCAGTTCGTCCCGGCCCTGCTGGAGCTTTACGGACCCGACTGGTTCCGGCGCGGGACCCTCTCGCTCACCTTCAAGCACGCCACCGTCGATAACGAGGCGGTCCGGGTCTTCGCCCAAGCCGGCGAGCCCCGCGCGCGTCTCTGGATGGAGAACGAGGCCGGTGACATCGTCGGCGAAGGCACCGGCTCCTGCGGCGAGCCCGACCTGCAGAGCGAGGTTCGGCAGCGGCTCGAGGGCCAAGGGATCGTCGGGGCTGAGACTCTGCGCATCCTGGGCAAGCTGAAACTGGCGCCGATGGGCGAGGACGTCATCGTCTCGGCGTCGGCCACCAGGCGCCTGGACACCCTCACCGAACCCTTACCGGCCTACGAAGGCAAGGACGAACGGTTCGCGGGCAGCGTCCTGCCACCCTCGGCCTGCGTGCAGCTGTTCTGCAGCGTGCAGCGCCAGCGGCTCGACCTGGACGGTCCAGCGGTGGGGCTCTACGGCGCCATCGAGATCGAATATGTCGACGGACCGCTGCTGGCCGACACCGACTACAGCTCCCACGCCCGAATCCTGGCGCTCAGCGAGAGTCCCAAGACCGAGAACCTGTGGTGGGAGGTCGTGCTGAGCGAGCCTGCGACCGGCAAGCCCGTCGCCCGCATGCTGCAGTACCTGCGGTTCCTGAAGGGTTCGTCGAAGCTCTACGCCTAAGGTCTGGCGCGGCCCTAAGCCTGACGTTATATATCTTCATATATAGCGAGAGGTTCGCAGTGACCGCCCTCAACGCGCTCGCCCTTTCGGTGCGCTGCGATGACGCGGGGGATCGCGTCGCCTCAGCGCGACCTCTCGCAAGGCCGAATATTCGTTGAGGAATTTCCCGTGAACATCACCCGCAGACTTGCGATCCTCGCCGCCGCCTGGACCCTGACCGCCGCCCCGGCCCTGGCCGCCGATAAGCCGGTGACCGTGTTCGCCGCCGCCTCCCTGAAGAACGCCATGGACGAGGTCAGCGCAGTCTACGCCGCCAAGACCGGCGGCGAGGCGCGGTTCTCCTATGCCGGCTCCTCGGCCATCGCCCGCCAGATCGAGCAGGGCGCGCCGGCCGACGTCTACATCTCCGCCGACAGCGACTGGTTGGACTACCTGGCCGGCAAGAAGCTGACC
>JAYVDG010000476.1:0-3993 GCA_043749525.1 Phenylobacterium sp. | reverse complement strand
GCCAGCACCAGGCCGAAGGTAGTGACGTCCAGTTCGAAGGTCTTCTTGAAATAGTCCGGCAGCCAGAACAGCAGCATCCACCAGACCGGATCGATCAGGAACTTGCCCAGCGCGTAGGCCCAGGTCTCGCGCTTGCCCACCACCTTGAGCCAGCTGACCTTTTGGTCGGAATCCTCGGGATCCGAGCGGATGTAGGCGAGTTCGGCGGCGTTGACCTTCGCCTCCTTCTCCGGCGACCGGTAGATGATCACCCAGGCGATGATCCACAGCAGGCCGATGACCCCCGTGACGATGAAGGCCGCCCGCCAGCCGAAGGCCAGCATGATCATAGGCGCAAGCAAGGGGGTGATCACCGCCCCGATATTGGAGCCGGCGTTGAAGATGCCGGTGGCCAGGGCGCGCTCCTTCTTGGGGAACCACTCGGTGACCGCCTTCACCCCGCCCGGGAAATTGCCGCCCTCGCCGACGCCCAGCGCCATGCGCACCAGGAAGAACTGGTTGAGGCTGGTGGCGCCGGCATGGGCGATGTGGGCCAACTGCCAGATGATGAAGGCCGTGGCGTAGCCGATCTTGGCCCCCACCCGGTCCACGAACGCCCCGAACAGCAGGTAGGAGGCCGCATAGGCCGCCTGGAAATAGAAGACGATGTCGGCGTAGTCGGTCTCGCTCCAACCCATCTCCTTGGACATGAAGGGCTTGAGCACCCCCAGCATCTGGCGGTCGACATAGTTGATCACCACGGCGGTGAAGAGCAGGCCGCAGATCACCCAGCGGCGGCGCGTCATCTGGCCGCCCGCGACGGCGGGACCGGTGTCGATAGTGGTGGTCATGGACAGAACGCCCTTTTGTTTCTTCGCCTGGGCGACATCTCTTGAACCCCCGCGCCGTCGCCGAGCGCGGGAGATTATCTCGTCAGGTGGCGGGCTTGGCCGGATAGGCTAGGCACGCGATCTCGCCATAGCCGTCAAAGCGCACGGCGCCGCTCTGGCCGGCCACGATGTCGTGGATGCCGGCCGCCGCGCCTGTGCAGATGTACATGCCGGCCTTGAGCGGACGGCCGCGCCGGGCGGTGTTCTCGGCCAGCAGACGAATGGATTCAACCGGTCCTCCGGGCAGGACGAAGGCGCCGCCCTGACCCACGACCTTGCCGTCGATCACCGTTTCACAGCGCAGGTCGTCCAGGCGCAAACGCTTCCAGCCGATGATCTCCGCCCCCACCATCAAGCCGGCGTTATTGCCGAAGTCGGAGACCACCACGGTGGGACCCAGGATATTGATGCTGGCCAGCGGGCTCCCCGCCGGCTCCATGCCGATGTGCAGGGCGCCGATCAGCTGGGCGGCTTCTTCCGTGGTCCAGGCCAGCTTGTCGGCCGGCGCATCGTGGGCGATGCGGGCCACATATTCGGCCTCGACCGCCGCGAACCCACCCTCGAACACCGGGAAAGGGGTCACGTCACCCGGCTTCACATGCCACAGGGACTTGGCGAACACCGGGCCGAAGATGCGGTTGGCCTTCAGGCGTTCCTCATGTTCGGGGGGCACCCGCCCAACCTTCCAGCCGATAACCTCGTCAGGCCACAATTTCAGGGCCGCGTCCTGGACGCGGTAACCGGTGGCAAGGTCGCTCGGCACGGGGCCGGGATAGTCAGGAAGGGCGGCGGCCGAACGCCGGGCGCGGACAAACCGCGCCGCCACGTCGTCCGTGGGAAAGCCATCGGCCATGCTTGCCGCCGGAACGCTCACTCGAAATCATCTCCCCACCCGCTCGCCCTCGAAAGGCGCTGTTGTCTCTAGAGGAAACCGGTGTCATTTTCAAATCAAGTCCCAAATGTGCAATTTTCAGGGACGTTAGGGAGAGCTTCCATGGGCATCCGCCTGGCCGCGGTCGCGGCCTTTTCGATCCTGCTGACCGCCGGCGCGGCGCAAGCTGCCGAGCCGCTGGCCTTCCCGGGCGCGCAAGGGTGGGCGGCCACCACGCCCGGCGGGCGCGGCGGGCGGATCATCAAGGTCACGACACTGGCCTCGGAGGGCCCTGGCTCGTTCCGGGAGGCCCTGGAGGCCAAGGGGTCGCGGATCATTGTCTTCGAGGTGGGCGGGGTCATCGATCTGGACCGCAAGACGCTTAAGGTGGAGGAGCCTTTCGTCACCATCGCCGGCCAGACGGCGCCGTCCCCGGGCATCACCCTGATTCGTGGCGGCATGGACGTCTCGGCCCATGACGTGGTGATGCAGCACATCCGCGTCCGTCCCGGCGAGGCCGGCCAGCCCAAGAAGAGCGGCTGGGAGGAGGACGCCTTCTCCACGGTCAGCGGGGCCTACAACGTCATCGTCGACCACTGCACCTTCACCTGGGCCACCGACGAGAACCTCTCGGTCTCCGGCCTGAGGTTCATCGGCAAGACGCCGGACGACTGGCGGGCGGCCACCAGCCACCGGATCACCTATTCCAACAACATCATCGCCGAGAGTCTGGCCTATTCGACCCACTTCAAGATCGAGCATTCCAAGGGTAGCCTGATCCACGACAACGCGTCGGACCTGCTGATCGTCGGCAACCTCTACGCCCACAACTATGAGCGCAACGCGCTGTTCAAGGGCGGGGTGCGGGCGGTCATGGCCAACAACCTGATCTTCGATCCGGGCCAGCGGATCCTGCACTACAACCTGCAGGCCAATGAGTGGGGCGATCACCCCTATCAGACCGGCCAGATCGTCGCCGTCGGCAACGCCATGCGGGCGGGGATCTCCACTCCCGACCAGGTGGCCTTCTTCGAACTCGGGGGCGATGGGGACGTGGCGTACTACGCCAAGGACAACATCGCCGTGGACCGCATCGGCCGGCCGCTGCCGATGCTGGGCCGCTACACCACCGGCCCGGCGAGGATCATCGAGACCAAGACGCCGCCGACCTGGCCGCAAGGCTTCAAGCCCATAGCCGCTGTCGACGTGCAGAAGTCGGTGCTGATGCACGCCGGGGCCCGGCCCTGGGACCGCGACTATGACGATGTCCGCCTGCTGGCCGATGTGGCCGAGGGGCGTGGGACAATCATCGATTCCGAGCAGGCCATTCACGGCTATCCGCATCCCAAGCCCACGGCCAAACCCTTCAACGAGGCCGACTGGAACCTCACCGACATGACCCCCAAGCGGCCCGAGGTGCTGGACTCCAGCTCCAAGGCGAAGGGAACCTAGGGGCGGGTTTTCGGCGTTGGACTGGCGCCGTGCAGCAACAGATTTCCGTCATCACCCTCGGCATCGCCGACCTCGCCCGCTCGAAGCGGTTCTATGTCGAAGGCTTCGGCTGGCCGCCGGTGTTCGAGAACGAGGAGATCGTCTTCTATCAGATGAACGGCCTGGTGCTGGGGACCTGGCTGAAGGGGAGCCTGGAGGACGACATGCAGCGGCCGACCCTGAGCCCCGGCGCTTTCGCCCTAGCGCACAATGTCGCCAGCCAGGACGCCGTCCAGCCGCTGATCGACCGGCTGGCGGCGGCAGGCGGCAAGGTCCTGCGCCCCGGCGACGCCCCGCCCCACGGCGGCTTCCGCGGCTATGTCGCCGACCCTGACGGCCACGCTTGGGAGATCGCCCATAACCCGGCCTGGAAGATCGACGTCGACGGCCACGTGACCTTCGGACTCTAGGCTGCGCAGATCAGCCCCCCGAGGGTTGACCCGATCCGTCGATGGGTCCATCCCGCCGACGCGGTGAGCGTTCGCGCGTTCGCAGTTCTCAACCAAGGAACCCCAACCCCATGCCCAGCGACAGTCCAAGTCGATTGTTCGCGCCGTCCGCGCCGATCGTGGCCTGACCCGCAGGGGCCTGGTTCACCACGATCCGGCGCGACGGCGGATCGAAGGTGAACCATGCAAGATACTCACGATCCCCGGATCGACATGGTCGATCCCATCCTGTTGGCCCAGCTGGCGGACGAACATGCGGGCGACGTCGTCGCGCGGCTCAACGGGCTGGACCTCGACCAGGTCGCGGGCCTGC
>JAYVDG010000475.1:0-4013 GCA_043749525.1 Phenylobacterium sp. | reverse complement strand
TCTGCGGAATTCGCCGCCAGACCAAATCCAAGCCAGGCGGCGGGGCGAAGCCCTTGCGGTCGATCAGGAAGCCCTTCCATGTCTCGCGATAGGCCCGGATGCGAGCTGGCGTGTGCTTGAACTCCGGCTGGCCGGAGGTGGGATCGATATTGGACGCGATCAGCGGATTGGACCGGCCGGACGGGCCGTAGGCGTCGGTCCAGTGCATGGGCATGAACACCCCGCCCCGCCGCTGGCGGTCGGTCAGCCGGGCCAGCGCCACCGCTTCGCCGCGCACGGTCTGGACGCGGGTCAGGACCCCCTCGGTCACCCCGACGGCGGCGGCGTCCTCCGGGTGAATCTCCACGAAAGGCTCCGGCGCATGCCGCCATAGGTCGGCGGCGAGGCCCGTGCGGGTCAGGGTGTGCCACTGGTCGCGGATGCGGCCTGTATTCAGCGACAGGGGGAAGGCGGGATCGCAGGCCGTCGCAGGGCCCCTGGGCGCCACAGGCATCAGGTTCGCCCGCCCATCGGGGGTCTGAAAATGTCCGTCGGTGAACAGGCGCGGCGTGCCCAGACGGTCGGCGCCCACCGGCCACTGCACCGGGACGAGCGCGTCATAGCCGTCCTGCGACAGGCCCACGAGCCCCGACAGGTTCAGGGTGCGGTCGAGGTTCTCGAAGGCCGTCAGCCGGGTCCATTCGCGGAACACGCTGGCCTGGCTGGCCCAGGAGAAGGCGTCGCCGAACCCCATGGCCTCGGCCACCTCCGCCACGATCCGCCAGTCGGCCTTGGCGCCTCCCGGCGCCGGAAACAGCGCCCGCTGGCGGGAGATCCGCCGTTCGGAATTGGTGACCGTGCCGTCCTTCTCGCCCCAGGCCAGGGCCGGCAGCTTCACATGGGCATAGGCCATGGTGTCGGTGTCGACCATGCAGTCGGAGACCGCCACGAAGGGGCATTTCTCCAGCGCCTCCCGCACCCGCCCGGCGTCCGGCATGCTCACCGCCGGATTGGTGGCCATGATCCAGATGGCCTTGATGCGGCCGTCATGGACCGCCTCGAACATGTCGACGGCCTTGAGGCCCGGCTTGGTCGCCGTCTCGGACGCGCCCCAGAACCGGGCGACGCGGGCCACGTCGGCGGGCGCGAAGTCCATGTGGCCGGCCAGGATGTTGGCCATGCCGCCGGTCTCGCGCCCGCCCATGGCGTTGGGCTGGCCGGTGATGGAGAAGGGGCAGGCGCCGGGCTTGCCGATCCGCCCGGTCGCCAAGTGGGCATTGAGGATCGCCAGCCCCTTGGCCGTGCCCTGCGCCGACTGGTTGGCGCCCATGGAAAACAGGCTGACGGTCTTCGGGGTGTCGGCGAACATCGCGAAGAAGGTCTCGAGGTCGGCGAGCGCCAGCCCGCAGTCGGCGGCCACGGCGGTGGGCGACTGGTCGGCCTGCGCCAGCTGCGCCTCAACGGCGGCCAAGCCGTTCACATGGTCGGCGATGAAGTTTCGGTCGATGGCGCCGCGGCCGATCAGGTCGGCCAGCAGGCCGTTCCACAGCCGCACATCCATCTGCGGCGCGAGCGGCAGATGCAGGTCGGCCACCTCGGCGGTGTCGGTGCGGCGCGGGTCGATGACCACGTGCTTCTGGCCCCGGGCGCGCTGGGCCACCATGCGCCGGAACAGCACCGGATGGGTCCAGGCCGCGTTGTGGCCGCTGAACACCACCAGGTCGGCGAGGTCGAGGTCCTCGTAGCAACCGGGCACAAGGTCCGCGCCGAAGGCCTGCTTGTGGGCCGCCACCGCCGAGGCCATGCAGAGCCTGGAATTGGTGTCGATATTCCCCGAGCCGATAAAGCCCTTCATCAGCTTGTTGGCGGCGTAATAGTCCTCGGTCAGCAACTGGCCCGAGACATAGAAAGCCACCGAGTCCGGGCCGTGCCGCGCGATGGTCTGGGCGAACCTGCGGGCCACCAGCGACGTGGCCTCGCTCCAACCCACCTCGCGCTCCCCGATCATGGGGTTGAGCAGCCGGCCTTCGAGCCCGACCGTCGCCCCGAGCGTCGACCCCTTGGAACACAGCCGGCCCTCATTGGCCGGGTGGGCGACATCGCCGCTCACCGCCAGCGTCCGTCCCTCGGCCCGGCCCGACACCCCGCAGCCCACCCCGCAATAGGGGCAGGTGGTCTTGACGGCCGGGATGAGCGAACCGTCGGCCACGGACTAGCCTCCGACCACGCCCAGCATCAGGCGGCCGTCCACCACCTCCAGCGGGACCACCGGCGCGCAGCCGTGGCCCTTGTCGGCGCCGGTCCCCTCGCCGGTGGCCAGGTCGATGACCCGGCCATGCAGCGGGCAGGTCACCGACTGGCCATGCACGATCCCCTGGCTGAGCGGCCCACCCTTGTGGGGGCAGGCGTCCATCAGGGCGAAGACCGCCCCGTCGCCGGTGCGGAAGATGGCGATGTCGCCGCGCGCGCTGGGTACCCGGCGCGCACCCCGGCGCGGGATGTCGGTCACCGCGCCGACGTCGGTCCAGACGACCGCGGGTTCCTTGACGAGCGCATTCATGCGGGTTCGAACTCCAGGCGGCGGCTGAGCGGATTGAACTCTTCGGTGTGGCGGCCGGCGACGCGTTCCGCCCACGGATCGATGCGCGAGAAGCGCTGCGAATAGGCGAAGCGGTCGTAGAGCGCCCGGCGGTCCTGCGGGTCGGCCAGGGCCGCCTTGATGGAGTCCAGACCCACTCTGTCCATCCACTTGTAGATCCGCTCCAGGTACCAGCCCTCCTCGCGGTAGAGCTGCACCAGGGCGCAGATGGTCCAGATGGCCTCCTCCTCGGTGGCGACCTTGGTGAGGATTTCGGTCCCGCGGATATGCAGGCCCGCCGCACCGCCGACATGGATCTCGTAGCCGCTGTCGACACAGACCACGCCGACGTCCTTGCAGGTGGCCTCCGCGCAGTTGCGGGGACAGCCAGACACCGCCAGCTTGACCTTGGCCGGCGTCCAGGACCCCCACATGAACTTCTCCAGACGGATGCCCAGGCCGGTGGAGTCCTGGGTCCCGAACCGGCACCAGTCCGAGCCGACGCAGGTCTTCACCGTGCGCAGCCCCTTGGCGTAGGCGTGGCCCGAGACCATCCCCGCCGCGTTGAGATCGGCCCACACCGCCGGCAGGTCGTCCTTCTTGACCCCCAGCAGGTCGATGCGCTGCCCGCCCGTCACCTTCACGGCGGGGATGGCGAACTTGTCGGCCACGTCGGCGATGGCGCGCAGTTCGTCGGGCGTGGTCATCCCGCCCCACATGCGCGGCACCACCGAATAGGTGCCGTCCTTCTGGATGTTGGCGTGGACCCGTTCGTTGATGAACCGCGACTGCTTGTCGTCCTGGTAGTCCCCGGGCCAGGCGCAGATCAGGTAGTAGTTCAGCGCCGGGCGGCACGAGGCGCAGCCATCGGGCGTCGTCCATTCCAGGGCCTGGTGGATGGCCGGCATGGACTTAAGCTCCCCGTCCACGATGGCGCGGCGGACCACGTCGTGGGTGTGGCTGGTGCATTTGCACATCGGCGCGGGACCGGTCTGGACCTGGAAGCCGTCGCCCAGGGTCAGCTTCAGCAGCTTCTCCAGCAACGGCGTGCAGGACCCGCACGAGGCGGAGGCCTTGGTGACTCCGCGCACGGCGTCCAGCGTCGTCAGCCCCTGGGCGGTGATGGCCCCGGTGATCTGCCCCTTGCACACGCCGTTGCAGCCGCAGACCTCCTGGTCGTCGGACATGGCCGCAACGGCCGAACTAGGGTCCAGGCCCGACAGGCCCTCCGTGATGGCCTGGCCGAAGATCAGAGTCTCGCGGATGGCGCTGACATCGGCCCCCTGGCGCATCAGGTCGAAGTACCAGCCGCCGTCGGCGGCGTCCCCGAACAGCACCGCCCCGGCCACCTTGCCGTTCTCCAGAACGACGCGCTTGTAGACGCCACGACCAGCGTCGCGGAACACGATGTCCTCACAACCCTCCCCGCCCGCGAAGGCGCCGGCCGAGAACACGT
>JAYVDG010000474.1:0-4013 GCA_043749525.1 Phenylobacterium sp. | reverse complement strand
GTCTGCGTCATGCCCAACTTCCACACCGCCGCGTCTTCGCTGGTCTGGTGTGACCCTATTTCTCAATGACCGAAGACGTTTAGAGCCCTTATTGATGAAGAGAAAGTGCGTTCGCGTCGCAGGAGGTCCGGTTAAGGACGTTCTGGCCGATTCAGGCGTTCGGTGAGCGTCAGCAGGTCACTCCACGCCTTTTTCTTGGCGCCCGGCTGCCGCAGCAGGAAGGCCGGGTGCAGGGTGGGCATGGCCGGCAGCTCGATGGCCCCGTCCTCGGATTTCCATTCGAACCAGCGCCCGCGCAGGGACAGGATGCCTTCCTCGCGCTTCAGCATGGCCTTCGAGGACGGCCCGCCCACCAGTAGCAGCATGCGCGGTTTCAAGAGTTCTATGGCCCGCTCCAGGAAGGGCGCGCAGACCAGTTGCTCGCCCGGCGAGGGGTTGCGGTTGCCGGGCGGGCGCCAGAACACCGAGTTGGTGATGAACACCTGGTCGGTGAGGCCGGCGGCGGCGAACATCCTGTCCAGCAACTGGCCGGCGCGGCCGACGAAGGGCGCGCCTTGAACGTCCTCCTCCTGGCCGGGGCCCTCGCCGATCACCATCAGCGGGGCGGTGATCGAGCCGCGATAGAAGACCGACTGGCGCGCGGCGCCCTCGAATTTCAGCGGACAGCCGTCGAAGGCCTTAATGGCGGCCTTCAGGGCCTCCAGGTCCGTCGCGGCGGCGGCCAGGCGCTTGGCCTCGGCGACGGCCTGGGAGACGTCGGGGCCGGCGGCCGGCGCGGCGCGGACCGCGATCGGGGCGGCCGCCGGCTTCTCCGGCAGGCGGATCGGAGCGATCTTGCCGGCCTCGATGCGGTCGAAGGGCTCGTCCAGCAGCATGGCGTCGACGCCCGCCTCGGCCCAGAAGGCGAGCAGGCTTTCGGCGCGGAGGTCGCGGGCGGCGGGATCCATGAAGCCTTGTAATCGGTCTTGCGACGGAGTTCACCCTTGACCGGCGACCGGCAAGCTTCCGATAAGTCGGCGAACGGATCAACGCCGTGCGGGATAAGGGGGCGGGGAACCCTTGGCGCGCGGCCCAGAGGAGCTACGGGGATCATGAGCGACGTCATCGAACGCGAGGCCATGGAGTACGACGTGGTGATCGTCGGCGCCGGCCCCTCTGGCCTGTCGGCCGCCATCCGCCTGAAGCAGCTGGCCGAGAAGGCCGGGACGGAGATCACCGTCGCGGTCCTGGAAAAGGGCTCGGAAGTCGGCGCCCACATCCTGTCGGGCGCGGTGATCGATCCCAGCGGGATCCAGAAGCTGCTGCCCGACTGGAAGGCGCTTGGCGTTCCGCTGGAGACCAAGGTCACCCGCGACAAGTTCGTGATACTGGGTCCGCAGGGAGAGCTGGACGTCAGCTTCCTGCCCATCCCCAAGTGGATGCTGAACCACGGCAACTATATCGCCAGCCTCGGCAATGTCTGCCGCTGGCTGGGCCAGCACGCCGAAAGCCTGGGGGTCGAGATCTATCCCGGCATGGCCGCCTCCGAGCTGGTCTATAATGAGGATGGCTCGGTGAAGGGCGTCGTGGCCGGCGTCTTCGGGATCGGCAAGGACGGCCAGCCCGGCCCCGACTATCAGCCCGGCATCGAACTGCACGCCAAGTACACCTTCATCGGCGAGGGCGTCCGCGGCTCCCTGGCCAAGCAGCTGTACGCCAAGTTCGGCCTGTCCGAGGGCAGCGACACCCAGAAGTACGGCATCGGCATCAAGGAGCTGTGGCAGGTTCCTGATGAGGTCTTCGAATCCGGCCTGACCCAGCACACCTTCGGCTGGCCGCTGGACAACGCCACCGGCGGCGGGTCCTTCATGTACCACTTCGGGGACAATTACGTGGCGATCGGCTTCGTCCTGCACCTGAACTACAAGAATCCTTGGCTGTCGCCCTTCGACGAGTTCCAGCGCTTCAAGACCCACCCGGCGATCAGCAAGTATCTCGAGGGCGGCAAGCGTATCGCGTATGGCGCGCGCGCCGTCACCGAGGGCGGCTACCAGTCGGTGCCGCAGCTCTACTTCCCGGGCGGGGCCCTGCTGGGCTGCTCGGCCGGCTTCATGAACCTGCCGCGCATCAAGGGCAGCCACAATGCGATGAAGAGCGGCGTCCTAGCCGCCGAGGCGGCGTTCAAGGCCCTGCAAGCCGGCCGCGCCAGCGACCAGCTCACCGAATACCAGGAGGCCTACAAGACCTCCGACATCGCCAAGGAGCTGCGAAACGTGCGCAACTTCAAGCCGCTGTGGTCGCGTTACGGCACGATCCCGGGCCTGATGCTGGGCGCACTGGACGCCATGATGGCCACTCTACTGGGCGGCTGGTCGCCCTGGGGCACTCTGAAGCACGGCAAAAGCGACGCGGAGTCCACCGGCCTGGCCAAGGACTACAAGCCGATCGTCTATCCCAAGCCGGACAACGAGTTCAGCTTCGACAAGCTGTCGAGCGTGTTCCTGTCGGCCACCAACCACGACGAGAACCAGCCGGCCCACCTGAAGCTGAAGGACCCGACGGTTCCGATCGACGTGAACCTGCCTCGGTTCGGTGAGCCCGCGCGGCTCTACTGCCCGGCGGGCGTCTACGAGGTGCTCTACGACGAGGCCGGCCAGAACCCGAAGTTCCAGATCAACTTCCAGAACTGCGTCCACTGCAAGACCTGCGATATCAAGGATCCGTCGCAGAACATCAACTGGACGACCCCGCAGGGGGGAGACGGCCCGAACTACCCGAATATGTAGGGCAAATCGGCGCGTGGCCCTCGGCCACGCTTGCGGCGCGGAGGGAAAGCGGTGAGGTTCGACCCCATGCGTAAACTGCTCGTCTGCGTCGCCCCGCTCCTTCTCCTGGCCGCCTGCGCCACCAAGCCGGGCGAGGATCTCGCCAGTCTCGATGATCTGGGCGGGTCGTCCTACGGCCTGTTCCTGGCGGGCCAGGGCGCGCTGAACGACGGGCGCGGGGCCCAGGCGGCGGCCTATTTCGAACAGGCCCAGGCCGGGGGGGGAGAAGACGACCTGATCTCCGAGCGGGCCTTCACCGCCGCGGTCATGGCCGGCGACATCACCAAGGCCGCGGCCCTGGCGCCCAGCGGCGCGGAGTCCTCGGAGTCCTCCAAGCGGCTGGGTCGGATGGTCCAGGCCGTCGAGGCCATGTCCAACAACCAGGGCAAGGCGGCCAAGGTGCTGCTGACGCCGGAGGGCATGGGCTTCCCGCACAAGGGGGCCGCGGCCCTGCTGTCCCCCTGGGCCTCGGCCATGGCCGGCGACGCCGAGGGCGCGGTGGTGCGGCCCGAACTGCGCAACGACAAGGTCGTCGAATACTTCGGCATGCTGGGACAGGCCTATCTCTTCGAGCGCGCCAAGCGCTACGACGAGGCGGAGACCGACTTCAAGGCGCTCACCGCCGGCGACAATCCCGGCGATATGGTGGTCCTGGCCTATGGCGGGTTCCTGGAGCGCCGGGGCAAGCGCCTCGACGCCGTGGCGGTCTACGACAAGGGTCTGGCCGACGAACCCTCCAACACCACCCTGCTGGCCGCCAAGGCCCGCGCCGCGACCGGCAAGGGCGCGCCGCCGATGCTCACCCTGCGCCAGGGCGCGGCCCAGGCCCTGATGGCCCCGGCCGCCAGCATGCTCGCAGCCAAGCAGGACCAGCTCGGCCTGGTCTATCTGCGCCTGGCCCTGCGGCTGGACCCCAACCGCAACGAAGCCTGGCTGATGGTCGGCGACCTGATGGAGACCGCCGGCGACATCGACTCCGCCCGCGACGCCTACGCCAAGCCCAAGCCGGGCTCGCCGGAATACGCCGCCGCCCGCTCCAAGCTGGCCTGGAGCTACCAGAACGCCAAGGACAGCGAGACGGCCCTGAAGATGGCCCGCGAGGCCGCCGCGTCCGGAGACCTCGACGCCAAGGTGACGCTCGCCGACATGCTGCGGGTCAACGACCAGTTCGCCGAGTCCGCGGTGATCCTGACGCAGGTGATAACCGCG
>JAYVDG010000473.1:0-4027 GCA_043749525.1 Phenylobacterium sp. | reverse complement strand
CATGGCCAAGGGATGGGAACGCTTCGCAGCAACACTCACCGGCTTCATCATCGCCAAGGCCGACGCAGTTGTGTGAATCCCGTAGCCTCCTGGGGGAGAGGAATTTGGGGGCGTTGTCATGGGGGCGCTGCGGGCCCTATGAAACTCCCAACAACACACACGGGAGGACACCATGTTTTCGCACATCATGATCGGGACCAACGACGTCGAACGGGCCAAGACCTTCTATGATGCGGTGCTGGGGACGCTGGGCGTGCCGGCGGGCAATATCGATGGCGGACGGCGGATCTTCTACCGAACCAAGAGCGGGGTGTTCTCGGTGACCAAGCCGATCGATGGCGAGCCGGCCTCGGCGCCCAATGGCGGGACGATCGGGTTCGCGTGTGAGTCCGCCGAGCAGGCCGACGCCTGGCATGCGGCCGGCGTCGCCAATGGTGGAACCGCCATCGAGGCGCCGCCCGGCGAGCGCGAGGGTTCAGGGCTGTACCTGGCCTATCTGCGCGATCCGGACGGTAACAAGATCTGCGGGTTGTACCGGCTGCCGCGGGGGTAGCGGGTTCGGGTCCTTCTCCCCTTGCGGGGTCGGGTGACGCTCCACTCTCATACCCATAACCGCCGTCATCCCGGGCGACCCGCAGGGGAGACCCGGGACCCAGGGGGATTGATCGCGGCCCCTGGGTCCCGGCTCTCCGCTTCGCTGCGGCCGGGATGACGTTGGGGATATCGGATAGGGCTCTCGACCCCTGAAGGGGAGAAGGATTCCGTCTGCCTACACCGCCTCCGGCAGATCCTCGTCGAAGACCTGGAGATCCTTGGGGCGGGGCTGGGTTGCGTCGCCGTCCAGGCGGGCCAGCAGGTAGGCGACGGCCGCGACCATGTCGTCGACGCTGTAGGGCTTGGCGAGCGAGCCGACAGCCACCGAGCGGGCGGCGAGGGCGCGGTCCGGCTGGCCGCTGATGAACAGCACCGGCACACCCAGGGCCTTGAGGTCGACCGCCAGGGCGATGCCATCGTTGCGGCCATAGAGCTTGATGTTCACCAGGGCGAGCTCCGGCTTGCGCGCACGGGCGGCGACCAGGGCCTCCTCCGGGCGGCTGGTGAGGTCCATGACCTGATAGCCGGCGTCCGAAAGGCCCGCCTGGAGCGACATGGCCGGCAGGATCTCGTCCTCGACGATCAACAGGGTGTGGGGCGTGTCCATGCGGGGCTTCCTTCAAACGCTCGTGGCGGCCGACGCTTCGGTCTGGCCGACCAGGGCGATCTGGGTGTGGGTGATGGCGACACGGATTCCCGGATGGGCGGGCCCGGTCTCGACGCTGGCGTCCAGCTGGCGGGCCAGGGCCTGGATGATGCTGGTCCCCAGCCCCGTGTGGATCTGGTCGGGATGGGCCGGCAAGCCGACCCCATTGTCGGTGACGCAGAGGGACCAGTTCGGCCCGTGGACCTGGCAGTCCACCACGATCCTTCCCGCCCGGCCGTCCGGGAAGGCGTGCTTCAGGGCGTTGATCACCAGTTCGGTGACAATGAGGCCGAGACTGACCGAGACCCGCGCCGAGACCAGGCCGCCCTCGCCGGTGACGATCAGGGAGATCTGGTCCGGGTCGGCGATCATGGAGGCGGCGATGCTGTCGCACAGGCTGACGAAATAGGTCTGAAGCTCAACCGTCTCGGCGGTGGACTCGCTGAGCTGGCGTTCCAGGGCGGCCACAGACATGACCCGGTTGTGGGCGTCCTTCAGGTGGCCGCGGGTTTCCTCGGAATGCGTCTTGCGGGCGTTCTGCAGCAGGACGCTGGCGATGATCTGCAAGCTGTTGGCGACCCGGTGGCGGACCTCGGCCAGCAGCACCAGGTTTTGCGCCAGGGCGTCGGCCTTCAGCTTCTGGTCGGCGCGCGCCTCGGTGACGTCGGTCACCGACATCAGCAGGCGCAGGTTCTCGAGGTCGAGATAGACCAGCCGCTGGGCGTGAATGATCAGGCTGTGGGACGGGCGGCCGGGCCGGTGGAGATCCAGTTCATAGGCCTCGATCTGCGCCGCGCCCGAGGCGGTGGCGTCCAGCAGGGAGCGGATGCGCGGGACATACCACTCGCCGGCCCCGAGACCCGACAGGGGACCGCCGATCGCGCCCGCCATATCGATCTCGAAGACCTCGCCGAAGGCCTGGCTGGCGGCGACGATGTTGAGATCGCCGTCCAGCAGCAGGAGCGGGCCGGGGGAGGCCGCGACGATGGCCAGGGTGAGGCTGAGCGCGGCCTCCTCAGAAAAATGCGGGGTCTGGGTCGCCATGGGGCGCCCTTCAAAACAACTGGAGACTCTCGAGTCGAAAGCCGTACCCAGATCGATTTTCGTGGGGATTTCCGCCCGATGGCGGGCAGATAGCGTCGGGTATAACACGCAGCAACACCAAAGCGTTGCATTGGCCCGCATCCGCCCCGGCGGCCGACGGCGGCGGAAGGGCGTTGTCAGACGCCGGCGCCGGACCCTATGAAATTGGCGACAACATACAGGGGAGAGACGCCATGTTTTCGCACATCATGATCGGGACCAACGACGTCGAGCGGGCCAAGACCTTCTATGACGCGGTGCTGGGGACGTTGGGGCGCCGGCGGGGAATATCGATGGCGGACGGCGCGTCTTCTATCGCACCAAGACCGGGGTGTTCTCGGTGACCAAGCCGATCGATGGCGAGCCGGCCTCGGCGCCCAATGGCGGGACGATCGGGTTCGCCTGTGAGTCCGCCGAGCAGGCCGACGCCTGGCATGCGGCGGGCGTCGCCAATGGTGGAACCGCCATCGAGGCGCCGCCCGGCGAGCGCGAGGGTTCGGGGCTGTACCTGGCCTATCTGCGCGATCCGGACGGCAACAAGATCTGCGGGCTGTACCGGTTGCCGCGGGCTTAAGGATTCACCACCCCGTAATTCGTCATCCCCGGGCTTGTCCCGGGGACCCATGATCTCCGTCTCGCCGCAGGTCGCGCGGCGCACGCCAGGATGCTTGCTGAACCCCGGAGATCATGGGTGGCCGGGACAAGCCCGGCCATGACGATTTGGAGGGTCTAGCGGAAGGCGAAACTGAGCTTGGCACCGAGGAAGCGGCCCTGGCTGTCGAAGCCGTGGGCCGAGCCGATGGACTCGTCGGCGCGGGGCTGCAGGCCGCAGAGGAAGCCGAGGGAGGCCGTGGCCTTGCCCGCGAAGCTGTGGTCGACGGAGGTCTTGGCGATGCCCGCCTGGCGCAGGGCGTTGGCCTGGGCGATCTCGGGCGCGATGGAGACGCGCGGGGCCGGCGCGGCGAACACCGCCGAGGTCAGGCCGGTCTGGGCGTTGGCGGCGCCGGCCAGACTGACTAGACCGACGACAGTGGCGGCGACGGTGATCAGCAGGCGAGACATGGCGGGCTCCTTGGGCGTCTATCAGATCAGTTCGCGCGGCGGCTGGCGAGGTTACGTCTCCACGCGGACTTCTTGGTTTACGCGTGGCGGGCGCCTGAACCGGCTCCCACTTCAGGCTGCCACGCTTTAGAAGGACGCCATGATCCCCTGGGAACACCTGGACACCGCGACCGTCCCCGATGACGCTGGCGAGCTGCGGCTGATGCGGCGGGGAACCGAATATTCGATCATGGCCGGGGCCATCGAGCTGATGAACAGCCGGCTGAGCGGGTCGGAGGAGGCGCTGGCCACCCTGGTCATCGCCAGCGTGGGACCGGCGGCGCGGGTTCTGATCGGCGGCTATGGCATGGGCTTCACCCTGCGGGCGGCGCTCGCGGCCCTGGGGTCGTCCGCGAAGGTCGTGGTGGGGGAACTGGTGCCGCAGGTGGTGGACTGGGCCAGGGGGCCGATGGCGCATCTGTCAGCCGGCTGCCTGGAGGACCCGCGGGTCAGTGTGGTGCTGGGGGATGTGGGGCTGGCGATCCGCGCGGGGGCCAAGACCTATGACGCCATCCTGCTGGACGTGGACAACGGGCCCGAGGGGTTGAGCCGCAAGGGCAATGACGCGCTGTATGACCGGCAGGGGCTGGCGGCGGCGCGGGC
>JAYVDG010000472.1:0-4043 GCA_043749525.1 Phenylobacterium sp. | reverse complement strand
TCGTTGTGGCGACCGCCCTGCGAGTCCTGCGACTGAGGTTGCGGCGCCTGCGGAGGCGTCTGGGCCTGCGGAGGCGTCTGGGCCTGCGGAGCCCGTTCCTGCAGCGACGGCGGCACATTGCGCGAGCTGGCGCGCATGGCCGGATTGTAGCCGCCCTCGTCCTGGGCCAGAGCCGCCCCGGACGTGGAGGCCAACAGCACCAGCGCCAGGGCGCCCTTGATCACCGTCTTCATGTCACTGTCCCCTGGCCGGCGCGCGGCCGATGGATGTCCCTTTGACAAAGGTTAATGACGCCGCCCGTGTGAACCGCGCTTGAACGGAATCCTCGCTGACCCGACATAGGGGCCCCATCCTCCGGAGAGCGCGATGCCCGCCACACCGCACGACATTACCGGCTTCTGGCGCGCCGCGGGCGCGAAGAAGTGGTTCGCCAAGAACCCCAACTTCGACGCCGCCATCCAGCTGAAGTTCGAGCCGGTTCACTACATGGCGGCCCTGGGCCGCCACGACAAATGGATGGAGACCGCCGAGGGATCGCTGGCCCTGCTGATCCTGCTGGACCAGTTCCCGCGCAACCTGTGGCGGGGCACCGGCCACGCCTTCGCCACCGACGGCAAGGCGCGCTTCATCGCCCGCCACGCGGTGACGACCGGCCAGGACCTGGAGATCGAGCCCCTGTTGCGGCCATTCGTCTACCTGCCCTTCGAGCATTCCGAGGACATGGCCGACCAGGACGAGGCCGTGCGGCTGTGCACGGCGCTCGGCGATCCCGAGACGCTGAAATTCGCCGAGCTCCACCGCGACATCATCGCACGCTTTGGTCGCTTCCCGCACAGAAACGCCAGCCTGGGACGCACGACAACGCCGCAGGAGCAGGACTTCCTGGATGAGGGTGGCTTCTCCGGCTAGCGCCCTCTGACGTCGGAGAACGCCGACTTGGACGCCATCTCACGCAGGGCTTCCTCGTCTTCGGCCTTAAACCTGACTTGCGCACAGCTTTCTACGCTCGCGTGGCCTTCGCAACTGGGATGACGGAAAGGCGCATTCACGAGGCTGCCGAATCGGTCACGAATCACTCTCGACCATTTCCACCGGCTGATCCTGATGAATGCCCTTTCCGCCCTCCGCCTGCCGCAAGCGCTCACTGCCCCGGAACATCCGGAACGGCAGTACCTCGACCTGCTGGCCGACATCCTTGAGAACGGCGTCCAGCGCGGCGACCGCACCGGCACCGGCACGCTCGGCGTCTTCGGCCGCCAGATGCGGTTTGATCTCGCCCAGGGCTTCCCCCTGCTCACCACCAAGAAGCTGCACCGCAAGTCGATCTTCGTGGAGCTGCTGTGGTTCCTGCGCGGCGACACCAATGTCCGCTGGCTCCAGGAACGCGGCGTCAGCATCTGGGATGAATGGGCCGCTGAAGACGGCGAACTCGGCCCGGTCTACGGCAAGCAGTGGCGCTCCTGGACCGCGCCGGACGGTCGGGTGATCGACCAGATCGCCGCCGTCGTGAACAGCCTGAAGACCAATCCCGACAGCCGCCGCCACATCGTCTCGGCCTGGAACCCGGCCGAGATCGAGGATATGGCCCTGCCGCCCTGCCACTGCCTTTTCCAGTTCTTCGTCGCCGACGGCAAGCTGTCCTGCCAGCTCTACCAGCGCTCGGCCGACGTCTTCCTGGGCGTGCCCTACAACATCGCCAGCTACGCCCTGCTGACCATGATGATGGCCAAGGTCGTGGGCCTGGAGCCCGGCGAGTTCATTCATACGCTCGGCGACGCCCACCTCTATCTGAACCACCTGGACCAGGCCCGCGAGCAGCTGGCCCGCGATCCGCTGCCGCTGCCGCGCCTGGAGATCGCCGACAAGGCCGACCTGTTCTCCTACGACTACGAGGACTTCAAGCTGCGCGGCTACAAGTCCCACGAGAAGATCGCCGCGCCGATTTCGGTGTAAAATCCCGCTCATCCCCCCTTTCGTCATCCTCGGGCTTGTCCCGAGGACCCATGATCTCCGTGGCGCCGCGAACGCTCGGCGGCGCCGTTCGCGCCCCTCCGACATTTCCCGTGTCTATGGGTCCTCGGGACAAGCCCGAGGATGACGAGTGTGGTTGTTGAGGCCGGAGTCACGCTAACGTCCCCCCATGACCCCAATCCTCACCGCCGGCCCCATCGCGCGCGCCTCCAATGGCGTCATCGGCCGCGGCGGCGAGCTGCCCTGGCGGCTGAAGACCGATCTCGCCAACTTCCGCGCCGTGACCATGGGCAAGCCGGTGATCATGGGCCGCAAGACCTGGGAGAGCCTCCCCAAGGCGCCGTTACCGGGCCGCACCAATATCGTGGTGTCCCGCGACGGTTCCTTCGAGGCCAGGGGCGGCCTGGTCTGCGAGGAGCTGTCGGAGGCTCTCGCCATCGCCCGCGAGCAGGCCGAGGAGGACGGCCAGGACGAATATTGCGTCATCGGCGGCGTCTCGCTGTTCGAGCTGGTCCTACCCCGCGCCAAGCGCATCTACCTCACCGAGGTGCATGCGCAGGTCGAGGGCGACGTCTTCCTCAAGGGCTTCGACGAGGACAGGTGGAAGGAAGTCAGCGCCCAGGACTATCCGGCCGGCGAAGGCGACGACCACCCCTTCACGATCCGGGTGCTAGAACGAGCCTGACCTAGCCGTCCCACTCCACGGGCTCGGTCATGGCCGCGTCCCAGTCGAAGGGAGACTCCGACGGAAAGGCTGTCTTGGGTCGCCTTGTTTCCCGCGCCGCCCGGAGGTGGGCCGTCTCATAGGCGTCGTTCAACAAGTCGCCGATCTGAGGCTTCAGGCTAGGATTGTCCCGCAGCACGCGCTGCGTCTCTACCCGCTGCTCGGCGACCGTCAGCGCCCAGCTTCTCGACCGCCGCTCCGGCTGGTAGCGCCATTTGAGCAGGTGGGTCAGGAGAATGATGAGATGGCTACGAAGCTCGCCGCGTTCCTGCCGCCCCAAACTCTCCACCTCCTCCAGAAGATTCTCCCAATCGATCTCGTTCACGTTGCGACGGCGCAGGGCGTCGGCCTGGTCCTGCGTCCAGGCGAAGAAATCGAGCGCATAGAGTTTCGTCATGGGACTGGCCTCACGCGGCGGAACCGACCCATAGTGCCAGAAAATCGTGGGGAGACGAAACAATGGACATGCAGCTGGTCGCCGAAGGCTTCGAATTCCCCGAAGGCCCCATCGCCATGAACGACGGCTCGGTGATCCTCACCGAGATCAAGGCCCAGCGCCTGACCCGCGTCGACCCAGACGGCAAGAAAACTACCGTGGTCGACACCGGCGGCGGCCCCAACGGCGCGGCCATCGGGCCGGACGGCGCCATCTACATCACCAACAATGGCGGCGCCTTCGAGTGGCTCGACAATGGCGGCCTGACCATCCCGGGCCCCACCCCGGCCAGCCACACCGGCGGCATGATCCAGCGCTTTGACCTGGCCACCGGCAAGCTCACCACCCTCTACGACGCCTGCGACGGCAAGAAGCTGATCGGCCCCAACGACATCGTCTTCGACAAGTCCGGCGGCTTCTGGTTCTCCGACCACGGCTGCTCGACGCCCGAGGGCCGCAAGTTCGGCGGGCTCTACTACGCCAAGACCGACGGCAGCCACATCAGCCGCCAGCGCGACCACCTGATCTCCCCCAATGGTGTGGGCCTCTCGCCTGACGAGACGGTGGTCTATCTCGCCGACACCAATCTCGGCCGCCTCTGGGCCTTCGACGTCGCCGAGGTGGGCGTGCTGGCGCCGGCCCCCGGTTTCGCGCCCGGCCGGGTGATCGCCAACATGCCGGGCTACCAGCTGTTCGACAGCCTGGCGGTCGAGGCCTTGGGCAAGGTCTGCGTCGCCACCATTATCAATGGCGGCATCACCGCCATCGACCCGGACGGGTCCTACGAGCACTTCGCCTTCCCCGACCTCATCGTCACCAACATCTGCTTCGGGGGCGCCGACATGCGCGACGCCTGGGTGACCTGCTCGGCCACCGGCAAGCTCTACAAATGCCGCTGGCCCCGCCCCGGGC
>JAYVDG010000471.1:0-4053 GCA_043749525.1 Phenylobacterium sp. | reverse complement strand
TTGGCGCCGGTCATCTGCTTGGCGGCCGGCGAGCAGAGGAAGACGGCGATGGCCGCGACCTCCTCCGGCGTCACGAACTGCTTGGTGGGCTGGGCCTCAAGCAGGACGTCGTTGATCACCTGATCCCGCGTCAGGCCCCGCGAGGCCATGGTGGCGGGGATCTGGTTCTCCACCAGCGGGGTCCAGACATAACCCGGACTGATGCAGTTGACGGTCACCCCGTGGGTGGCGAGCTCCAGGGCCGCGGTCTTGGTGAGGCCAGCGATCCCGTGCTTGGCGGCCACATAGGCCGACTTGAAGGGCGAGGCGACCAGGGAATGGGCCGAGGCCGTCGAGATTATCCGGCCCCAGCCGCGGGCCTTCATGCCCGGCACGGCGGCGCGGATGGCGTGGAAGGCGGCCGACAGGTTGATGGCGATGATCTGGTCCCACTTGTCGATGGGGAAGTCCTCGATCGGCGATACGAACTGGATGCCGGCGTTGTTCACCAGAACGTCGACGGCGCCGAAGGCCTTCTCGGCGTCGGCGATCATGGCGGCGATCTCGGCGGGCTTGGTCATGTCGGCGGCGGAATAGATCGCCTTGACCCCGAACTCGCTCTCGATGCCGGCCCGCTCCTTCTCGATGTCCTCGGGCTTGCCGAAGCCGTTGATCAGGACGTTGGCGCCCTCGGCGGCCAGCGCCCGGGCGATGGCCAGGCCGATGCCGCTGGTGGAGCCGGTGACCACGGCGGATTTCGATTGCAGGATCATGTCGGCTTCCTTGGCGAGGGATTGTTGGGATCGGAGGCGACGGCCTTGCCGGGCGCCGGCGGGGCGGTCTGTTTCTTCAGCGCCCGGCGGGCGTCGGCGACGCCGGAAGCCCAGTGGTCGAGCATGGTGGCCCGCGAGAACTCGAAGTCGGCGAAGCCGCCCTCATAGGGCTTGCGGCGATAGATCAGCTGGACGACCTGGGTCGAGGTCTCCTTGGCCACGCCCGCCAGGTACTGGACGTTGGGATCGCCGGCCAGTTCGTCGGGCAGGATCTTCATCAGGGCGCGCAGGGCGGTCTTGGCCTCGCGGATCTTCAGCGCCGCGTCGGTATTGAGCCGCGTGCGGCTGGAATAGCGGATGTCCTTCTCG
This sequence comes from Phenylobacterium sp., assembly GCA_043749525.1. Classification (GTDB taxonomy): domain Bacteria; phylum Pseudomonadota; class Alphaproteobacteria; order Caulobacterales; family Caulobacteraceae; genus Phenylobacterium. The sequence continues at coordinate 2,932 of JAYVDG010000471.1, read as the reverse complement.
CGCTCGGCGGCCTCGGCCAGGGTCTTGGGCATGGGGCCGCGGGCGTTGAACAGGTCCACCTGGTGGATCAGCAGGTCGTCCTGCTCGTCCTCGTCCAGCACGTACTCCAGGGGGGTGTTGGAGACCAGGCCACCGTCCCAATAGAACTGGCCGTCGATTTCCACCGGCGGAAAGCCCGGCGGCAGGGCCCCCGAGGCCATGATGTGCTCGGCCCCCAGCTTCTGATGGGCGTTGTCGAAATAGGCGAAGTTACCGGTGCAGATATTGACCGCGCCGACCGACAGCCGGCTCTCCCGCGCATTGATGCGGTCGAAGTCCACCAAGCGTTCGAGGGTCTGCTTGAGGGGTGCGGTGTCATAGACGCTCAGCGCTTCGGCCGAGCCGGAGGGCTGGAAGAAGGGCGCGGGGAAGCGGGGGGCGAAAAAGCCCGGCGCGCCGACCGTGGCGGTCCAGGCCGCGCTGGCGTCGCTGGCCACCGCGCGGCCGTGGTCGCCAATGCCGGTGGCCATCTCCCAGCCGGAGGTGACCTGCATCCAGAACTCGCGCAGGCGCTCGACCCGGTGCTCTGGCGGGTTGCCGGCGATGATGGCGGAGTTGATGGCGCCGATGGAGATGCCGGCCAGCCAATCGGGCTGGGCGCCGGCCTCATGCAGGGCCTCATAGACGCCGGCCTGGTAGGAGCCGAGCGCGCCGCCGCCCTGCAGGACCAGGACGTGGCGGGGGGCGTTGGCGGCGGGGTTCGGCATGGGGACCGGTCGAGAAGGAGCCGAAGGAAGTTCGGCTATCCACGCTCATATTGCGGCGCACAAAAGGCGCAAGGAAAGAATGCTGCCCCTTCGCTCTTCCGCTCGCGGGAGAGCGAAGAACTAGCCGGCCTTGCCGTCCAGGACCGGGATGGCGGGTTCGCCCGAGAGGCTCTCGAGGATCGGCGCTTCGGCGAATAGGGCGTCGCGGTCATCGAGGTCGCGGCGGATCTGGGCGTGACGGTCGGCGTCGAGACGCCAGCCAACAATACAGGCGCCCCCCAGCATGACGAAGACGATGGGACCGGCGATATAGGCCCACTCCAGAGCGCGGATGGCGGCAGGGGTGTTCACCGCGCCTTCGGCGGCCTTGTATCCGAGCTTGCCCAGTAGCGGGAAGGTCACGCCGATGGCGAAGGCCGAGGCGATCTTCCCGGCCAGGCTGTTCAGGGCGTAGATCAGACTGATCCGCTCCTGGCCCTGCTCCAGCCGAACCTCGTCGCCGACATCGGCCAGCATGGCGCGGATCATCAGGTCGAAGCCGGCCGCCATGAAGCCGCACCAGAACATCACCGGGATGGCGGCCAGCACGTTGCCCTTGGGGATCACCATCACCATGCAGAGACCTAGGGAATAGGCCGTGGTGGTGACCATCAGGGTGCGGTGCTTGGAGAACCTCTGGGCCATGCGGGCGGTAAGCGGCGCGCCGAGAATTCCGGCCAGGACATAGACCAGCAGCAGGGACGAGGCCTCGGTGCCGGTATAGCCGCGGCTGTCGGTGAAGAAGAATATGTAGAGGGCGCTCATCCAGCCGGGGCCCAGGGTCAGGGACATCTGGGCCAGGAACAACCGCAACAGATCGGGCTTGATCAGCAGCGACCAGTAGTCGCGCAGGCGGAACTGCGGGTGGTCGGTCTCGGGGGCGATGCGCTCGGGCGTGCGGAACACTATCCAGACCATGGAGAGCGGGACCAGCCAGAAGATGAACCAGCCCATGTCGGGCACGGTCTGTGCGAAGCTGCGGTACATCGCATTGGCGCCGATGGGGATCAGCAGCACCACCACCGCCCCGATGACGCCAAGCGCCGCCACGACGCCGAACAGGCGAGAGCGCTCATGGTAGGTGGTCGACAGATTGGCGCCCCAGGCCGAATGCCCCAGGCCAAGGATCGATGTGCCAAGATAGTAGATCAGCAGCCAGCTGATCAGATAGCCTGTCCCGATGCCGGCCGGCGCCTGGAACAGCGCGTAGACCGCCAGCATAAGGATCGGGGCGCCGATGATCATCCAGAACCGGTAGCGACCGATCCGCGTGCGGGTGCGGTCCATGACCAGGCCAAGGACCAGGTCGACCCCGATATCCAGCAGTCGCACGATCATCCAGGTGCTGCCCACCACCGCCAGGCTGACCCCCAGGTGGCTCGCGAAATAGGGCGGCAGATAAACCGACACGGCGACGGCCAGCGCTCCCAGCGGGAGGTTGGCGAGCGAAAAGCCCAAGATGGTGGGCAGGCGGAGCCTGCTGGAGCCTGACGCGCCCTGGTTCACTAAGACTGCTCCCGACCGGCGCCGCTCAACTGTGGCGCTCTGTCGGCGCACAGGAAGCGATTTCCCAAGGGGAGGGCAATAGGGCCTGAGAAGAATGGCAACAAATACATCCGACCTAGACCGTGACCCCGATCGTCTCGGCCTGGTTCGGATGGGTGACATAGTAGTCCAGGTCGGCCAGCAGCCTGGTCCAGGCCTGGTCGATGGCCGGCGTCCAGTCGGGGCCGACGACATCCTTAAGCGTTGCGGCCACCGTGCTGAAGAAGATCGCGAAGACGTCGGGCGGCACATCGTAGCCGGCGTGGGTGATCACCTCGGTCTGGATCAGGGTGGAGGCGTAGAGGCGCTCTCTGATGAAATCGAGGATGGCGGAGAACACCCGGGCCAGCATCTCGCCGCGGATCGCCCAGTTCTTGTCGTTCCAGAACAGGGCCTCCATCTCCGGATGGTCGGCGAACAGCCGGGCATAGACCAGTGGCGTGAGGTCCTCGCAGCGCTCGGCGGCCAGTTCCAGGCTCTGCTCGATCAGGTCCGCGTTCATGGGCTTTCTCCCGCGTGGGCCGGGATCATCGCGCGGCCACAGCTTATCGGCAATCACTTAGGCGCGGTGGGGCTTGCGCCGCGGGGCCCGGGCCTTTCAA
>JAYVDG010000470.1:0-10750 GCA_043749525.1 Phenylobacterium sp. | reverse complement strand
CGAACCGCGCCTCGACGAAGGGCCGCATGTCGGGGTGGGTGAAGATGTAGCGCTCGCCGGCCTGGATCGCCTCCAACACCCGGCGGCCGACACGCTGCGGATCGATGCCGTTTTCCACCATGGAGTCGGCGACCACGGGACTGTCCACCGGCCCGCCGAACTGCGCCTGGCGGGTGCGGCCCGACTGGTTGATCTTGGTCTTCACGAAGCCGGGGCACAGCACCGAGACATTGATGCCCTCGGGCGCCAGCTGGCCGGACCAGCCCTCGGACATGGCCACCACCGCGAACTTGGTGGCGCTGTAGGGCTCCATGCCGGGCGGCGAGATCATGCCGGCCATGGAGGCGGTGTTGACGAAGGTCCCGCCCTCGCCGTGCGAGCGTATCAGCGGCAGGAAGGTCTCCATCCCGTAGACCACCCCCATCAGGTTCACTGCCAGGATCCAGTCCCAGTCGGCGTGGCGCACCTGGTCGATCTGGCCGCCCGCGCCAACCCCGGCGTTGTTGCAGACCACATGGACCTTGCCGAAGGTCTCGATGGTCTTGGCCGCGGCGGCCTCCACCGCGTTCCGCACCGCCACGTCGCAGAGCACGCCGCTGGCGCGGATCTGGCGCTCCTCCAGCTGCTTCACGGCGGCGAGCAGCGGCGCCTCCTCGATATCGGCCAGCATGACGTTCATGCCCGCCTCACCGAAGGCGTGGGCCATGGCCAGACCGAGGCCGCTGGCCCCGCCGGTGATGAAGGCGGTCTTGCCGGTCAGGTCGCGCATGGGAATTCCTTAGCTACTTGAGCCGCGCCACGAGGGCGGCGGTGGACGGGTCGTGGACGCCGGGGGCGCCGCCTTGCAGTTCAGCGAGGATCCTGGTGGCCAGGCTCTTGCCCAGCTCCACCCCCCATTGGTCAAAGCTGTTGATCCCCCAGAGCACGCCTTCGACGAAGACCTTGTGCTCATGCAGGGCGATCAGGGCGCCGAGACTTTCGGGCGTCAGGGCCTCCATCAGGATAAAGCTGGAGGGCCGGTCGCCGGGGAAGATGCGCTGCGGGGCCAGGACGTCGATCTGCGCAGCCGAGAGACCCTTGGCCAGGAGTTCCTCGCGCACCTCAGCCTCGCTGCGCCCCGTCATCAGGGCCTGGGCCTGGGCGATGACATTGGCCAGCAGGATGATGTGGTTGACGGGTTCGCCCTCGCTGGCCTTGGCCACCGCCACGAAGTCCACCGGGATCACGTCGGTTCCCTGGTGCAGCATCTGGAAGAAGGCGTGCTGGCCATTGGTGCCGGCGTCACCGAACACCGAGGCCGCCGTGGCGTGGGCGACGGGACGGCCCTGCTGGTCCACCCGCTTGCCGTTGGACTCCATCTCCAACTGCTGCAGGAAGCTGGGGAACAGCCGCAGCCGCGCCGCATAGGGGATCACCGCCCGCAGGGGCCGGTCCAGGCCGTCGCGGTTGAAGATATGGGCCAGGGCCAGCAGCACCGGGGCGTTCAAATACAGGGGCGCGTGGCGGAAGTGGTGATCCATCTCCGCCCCACCCTCCAGCAGGCGCTGGAAGACGTCGTAGCCCAGCGCCACGGCGCAGGAGAGGCCCACCGCCGACCAGATCGAGTAGCGGCCGCCCACCCAGTCCCAGAAGCCGAACACCTGGTCGGCCAGCACGCCGAACGCCTGGACCACCGCGGGCGCGGCAGACACCGCCACCAGGTGGGCGTCTGACGCCGGCCCCAGCGCCTCCCGCAGCCAGGCGCGGACCACCTCGGCGTTGGCCAGGGTCTCCTGGGTCGTGAAGGTCTTGGAGACGACGACCACCAGAGTCTCAGCCGGATCGAGACCGGCCAGGGCCAGGGCCGTCTCCGACGGGTCGACATTGGCGGCGAAGCGCAGGTCAATGGCGGGATTCAGCGGCCGCAGGGCCTCCCAGATCAGTCGGGGGCCGAGGTCCGACCCGCCGATGCCGATGTGTACGATTGATCTGAAGGGCTTGCCGGTGGCCCCCGTCTTGGCGCCTGAGCGCACGGCTTCAGCAAACGCGCGCATGGCGTTGCGCGTGGCCTCCACCTCACGGGAGACCGGGACGCCGTCGGCTTTGAAGTCGGCCCTGTCGGGCGCACGCAGGGCCATATGCAGGGCGGCCCGACCCTCCGAGATATTGACCGGCTCCCCGGCCCACAGCCGGTTGCGGGCGGCCTCCACGTCGCAGACCTTGGCCAGGGTCAGGGCGGTGTCGAAATCGCCCAGTGACCAGGGCTGCTTGGAAAGGTCGATGCGCAGGCCGGCGGCCTCCACCACCAGCTTGTCCAGGCGCTCGGGCTCGATGGCGAACAGGCCGGCGATGGGATCACGGGCGGCGACGGCGGCGTTCCTGAGGTTCGTCCAGGCGGAGTCGGGCGTGGTCATCAAGCTTACCTTCGGGCGCGCGGTAGGATCGCGTTTACCATGTTCGGGCTATCTGAAGCCCCTTCGCGTCTGTCTTAGTTCGCGCAACGAGGATCGTCATGTCCTGCGACGCCGCCGCTTCCCTCGCCATCCTCTGGCTCGCCGCCACCGGTCCGATCACGCCCGCACCCGGCCTGAGCACGCCCCCCTCGGCGGTGGCCCAGGAGCCGCTGTTCCTCGACATCGTCAAACGGGCGGGCGCTCTGAAGGCGGAAGTCGATGGCGTTCGCGCCGGCAAGACCCTGGCCGCCGACTTCAAGACCCAGATCGGCGAACTGGCCGCCCTCGATATGCAGGGCCACGTCCTGCTGGCCAAGCGGGGCACCGACGGCGATCTGAAGTGTATCCTGCGCGGCATCTCCCAGGACTTGGCCCTGAAGCTCGACGCCGTCACCGCTTCCGCCACGCCGAAGGACCGCGACCTGGCCCTGCGCGACATGGCCTATCTGCTGAACGACAATGTCGAGGTGATCACCACCCCACCGACCGTCACCTCCCAGGTCCCGACCTAGCTGGACTTGGCCTTGTCCAGGGCCTTGGCCACCATGTCGGGGGTGAGGAACTGGGGCAGGATCACCGGATCGGGGTTCTTCACCCCATAGACCAGGTATAGCGGCACGCCGGCCCGGCCGTGCCTGGCCAGTTCGGCGGCGATCACCGCATCCTTCCGGGTCCAGTCGGCCTTCAGATAGACCGCGCCGGTACGGGTGAAGGCGTCAGCCGCTTCCGCCGTGGAAAAGGCCACCTTCTCATTGACCTGGCAGGTGACGCACCAGGCGGCGGTGAAGTTGACGAACACCGGCTTGCCAGCCGCGCGCGCCTCGGCGACCGCCTCGGGGCTATAGACCGCTTCCAGGATCGAGCCCGCCGCCACCTCGGTTGAGGCCGCGGCTGGTGTCCCATAGGCCGGGACCAGCACCAGGACGAAGGCGCCGATGGCAAGGACCGCGCCAATGGCGGCCAGCACCAGGGGCTTGCCGCCCGAGGCCTGCCACTTCTGGGCCATGCCGAGGATCCAGGCGGCCAGGGCCAGGACGATGGCGGCGGCCAGGATGCGGGCCAGGGCCGAGTTGCCCGACTGCAGGGTCAGGACCCAGACCAGCCAGGCCGCGGCCCCGTACATCGGGAAGGCCATCAGCTTCTTGAAGGTCTCCATCCAGGGACCGGGCTTGGGCAGGCGGGCCAGCAGGCCCGGCGCGAAGGCCGCAAGGGTGAAGGGTGCGGCGAAGCCGAGGCCGAGGCCCAGGAACACCGCCAAGGCGACCGGCGCGCTCTGGGTCAGGGCCCAGCCCAGGGCCGGTCCCATGAAGGGCGCGGTGCAGGGGGCGGCCACGACCACGGCAAGCGCTCCGGTGAAGAAGGCGCCAGCCAGGCCCTGCTTGGACGCCAGGCCCGTGCCCACGCCCTGCAGGGAGGTCCCGACCTCGAACAGGCCCGAGAGGTTGAGCGCGACGGCCAGCATCAGCAGGGCCAGCCCCGCCACCACCACCGGCGACTGCAGCTGGAAGCCCCAGCCCACGGCTGAGCCTCCGGCGCGGATGGCGATCAGGGCGCCGGCCAGGGCCAGGAAGGTGGCGAGCACGCCGGCCAGGAAGGCCAGGCCCTGGGCGCGGGCGGCGGACTGCTCGTGGGCGTGACCGGCGAGCGAGGTGGCCTTCATGGCCAGGATCGGGAAGACACAGGGCATCAGGTTCAGAACCAGGCCGCCCAGCAGCGCGTAGGCGAAGGCAAGCGCCAAGCCGAGGCTCGCGCCGGCGACCGGCGCGGCGGCCTTGGCCGGCGGCGCGCCGAGGCCGAAGGTTCCGGCGGGCGGCGGGCCCTCGGCGGCCGTGAACTCATAGGCCTTGCCGCCGACGCTCAGCACCCCGTCCAGGGCGGCGGGCGGCGTGCCCTTGGTGAAGTCGTAGCCGGCGGTCAGGGAAAGCGTCAGGCCCTCGGGACCACGTTCGATCACCTGCGGCTTGGCGTGGTCGATGACCGTGGCCTTGAAGGGATAGAAATAGGCGTCGTCGGCGCCCTTCAGCGGCGCGCCGGCGATGGCCAGCTTCAGCCCGCCCTCAGCCTTGGTGAAGGTGGCGGTCAGACCAGCCGGCTTCGGCGCCGCGCCCAGGGCCTTGGTGACGGCCGCGCCCCACTTGGCGTCGGGCTGCGGCGCGGCGGCCACGATTGGCAGGTCCAGGGTCAGGACCGCGTCCTCAGGGACGCAGATGTCCTCGCAGACCAGGAAGGCGGCGGCGGCCTTCAGGGTGATCGTGTCGCCCGGCTTGGCCGACTTCGGCGCGGTGATGGCGACGGGCAGCAGCACCTCGCCCTGGTAGCCGTAGTTCATCAGCGGGCCGGTGGGCTGGCGGGTCGGCGGCGCCCAGACGATGTCGCCGGCGCTCCAGCCGGTCGGCAGGGTCCAGCTGATCTGGGTCGCCTCGCCGGAGTCGCCGGAGTTGCGCCAGTAGGTGTGCCAACCCTTTTCGATCTTCTGGCGCAGGGCGACATAGACGGTTCCGCCCGGCGCGACGCCGGCGTCCTGGGCCACCAGCTCGGCCTCGATATGGCCGGTCTGAACCGGTGCGGCGGCGGCCGGGGCGGCGAAAGCCATAGCCAGGGTCAGGGCGGCGAGAAAGCCCGCAACGAAACGCGTCATGCCGTTATCCCAATCCCAACAGTCAGGCCGCTATATGGGCCGCGAACGCCCATCCGCAAAGCGCTCGACTTGTCATCGGTGCAGCTCATCATCGACGAATCAGTTCGGTTCGAACCCCAGGAGAGTTACGTGCCCGCCCCCTTCGACGAGATCGAGATCGGTCAGGTGGTCTATCTCGGCGAGGTCCGTGTCGACGCCCAGGCCCTGGAAGCCTTCATCGCCGCCTTCGCCCCCGGCTGGCCGGTCGAGCGCGGGGCGCCCGACGCCATGGTATTCGCCATCTGGACCCGGCTGGACTCCGCCTCGGTGGTCAACTGGCCGCAGACCAAGCGCCTGGGGGTCGACGCCTTGCGCTGGGCGCGCAACCCGCCCGCCGGCGAGAATCTGCGCGGCCGCATGACGGTGATGGGCAAGGATCCGGTTGGCGAGGGTAAGGGCATCGTCATCGCCCAGCACGACCTGCTGGACGAGGCCGGACGACTGGTCTTCTCCTGCCTGACCCGCAGCGTCTTCGCGCGCTGATCCCTAACGAAAAACGGCGGGCCCCTTAGAGCCCGCCGCTTCCGAAATCAGACCTGATCCTTAGGATCAGGCGTTGGCGGCCTGCGGCAGCTGCGAGGCACGGAACATCGCCAGCGCGATGAGGCGGTCCCATCCCACCAGGGACACCAGATGGGCATAGATTTGGCCGAGCGCGCCGTTGTCGCGCAGTTCCGCAAGCTTTTCCGGCGACAGCTTGGCCAGCTTCTCTTCCGAGATGCCGAAGTACTCGGCGATCTTCTGCGGCTCGCCGGCCGTGCCGTCAGGATTGACCGGCGTATGCAGGGCGGTCTTCAGCTCGAACAGGTCGTTGTCTTTCAGGATCTGAATGAAGCCCTGCGTCCGCTGCCGCTCGACCTCGTAGTCATTGCAGAAGGTGATGCAGTTCTGGGTGTACTCGGTGGGCTCGCCCCTCTCGTCGAAGAAGGTCAGGTCACCGCCTTCGACGATGAACTCGGCGGCGCGGTCGATGCACAGCACCATCTGCTGGGCCTTAGCGTCATTGGCGAACACGAAGGGATAGCGGCGGATATAGGCCGGGACATAGACGCCTGGTTCGAAGATGCCGTTATCCTGGACAAACATGTTGTCCCCGGCGTTCAGGCCCATGACAGCCAGCGGCATCTTGTCGTCGCCGACGAAGATGATCGGGCCCGAGACGGCGGCCAGGGGGAATTCGGTGACGGTAAGCGGCACCGCGTGGCCGGCCTTGGCGAAACCGAAGGGCCCGTCCAGGCGCTTGACGCCGAGAGTCCTGTGGTGGTCGGAGGTCAGGGGTTCCGGCTTGGAATAGAAGAGAACGTTGCCAGTGATCTGGCCGCCCGTGCCGGGCTGAATGTCGGTCGCCATGAAATGCCTTCGATGATCCTGGGCGCGAAAGAAAGGTGCGAGCGGGCTTTTCGAGAACCCGTCGTCGCAGGGTCCGCGCTTCTACCCGATCAAGCGGGGGGCGGCAAATGCGCTCGCTCCACGCTTGCTTCGCCTGGGCTGAACCGCTTCTATCCGCCGATACGAAACGCACCGCATAGCGGAGGAAATATTTTCAATGGCGATCTTTTATCCTGACATTCTTGAACAGAAGACGGCTGCGCGCGAATTCACTTATCGCGACAAGGACGTGATGCTCTACGCGCTGGGCGTCGGCATGGGGCAGGACCCCATGAACGAGGACGAGCTGGCCTACGTCTACGAGAAGAACCTGAAGGTCATCCCGACGGCCGCAACCGTGCTGGCCTCGAACATGCGCTCGGCCGGTGCGCCCGCGCCCGCGATGCCCGAGGGCCACCGTCAGAGCCAGATCAACTTCCTAATGGTCGTCCACGGCGAACAGAAGGTCGAGCTGCACAAGCCCCTGCCCACCACCGGGACCTTCACCGCCGAGGGCCGCACCGTCGGCGCCTACGACAAGGGTGAGGGCAAGGGCGCCGTCATCATCAACGAGACCAGCTGGCGCGACGACAAGGGCGAAAAGGTCGCCACCCTGACCGGCTCCACCTTCGCCCGCGGCGACGGCGGCTTCGGCGGCCCGTCGGAAGGCGCCCCGGAACCCCACGTGGTCCCGACCCGCAAGGCCGACCTGTCGGTGGACTTCACCACCCGTGAGGACCAGGCCCTGCTGTACCGCCTGAACGGCGACCGCAACCCGCTGCACTCCGACCCCGAGTCGGCCCGCCGCTCGGGCTTCCCGCGTCCGATCCTGCACGGGCTGGCCACCTACGGCATCACCTGCCGCGCCGTGCTGCAGGCCATCACCGGCTTCGACCCCGACCAGATCCTCAGCCACCAGGCCCGGTTCTCCGCGCCGGTCATCCCGGGCGACACCATCACGGTGGACCTCTGGAAGGACGGGCGGAACATCTCCTTCGAGGCCCGCGTCAAGGAACGCGGCGCGACGGTGATCAAGAACGGCCTGACCGTCCTGCGCGCCTAAAAGCCCTCTGCGGAGCGGTTCCCCAGGTCGGGGAACCGCTCTAAAGAAGGCTCATGATCCAAGGACTTCGCCCCGCCGCCATCGCGGCCGCCGCCCTGTCGCTGGCCGCCTGCGCCATGCTCCCCCAGCTGCGCCCCGCCCCGGCGGACGCCTCCCTGGCCACCAACCCCATCCCCACCAGACTGACCGGCTACCTCAGCCTCGGCGACATCGACGGCGCGGCCCTGCTGGGTCCGCCGCCGGCGGAGGGCAGCCTGCGCGGTAAGGCCGACCGCGACCTCTACAACGAGACGCGGGCCCTGGCCGGCACGCCGCGCTGGACCCAGGCGATCCGCGACAACGACATCTGGGGCGGCACGGCGCTGAAGAGCTTCGCCTGCGCGGCGGGCAAGGACGTGGGGCCCAAGGCGACGCCCAACCTCTACCGCCTTCTGGAGCGGGTGGAGCTGGACGTCCGCACGGTGGGGAAGCCCGCCAAGGACCACTACAACCGGCTGCGCCCCCTGATCGGCAACGACCTGCCGATCTGCGTACCGCGCGAGGACTGGATGAAGACCAACGCCTCCTACCCGTCGGGCCACGCCATGGTGGGCTGGTCCTGGGGCCTCATCCTCAGCGAGCTGGAGCCGGCCCGGACCGACGGACTGATGGCGGCGGGCAAGCAGGTGGGCGACTCACGGGTGGTCTGCGGGGTCCACTTCCAGAGCGACATCGAGGCCGGCCGGACCCTGGCCTCGGCCATGGTGGCGCGGCTGCACGGGGACCCGGACTTCCAGAAGGACCTGACCGCCGCGCGCAAGGAACTGGCCAAGGCGCCGGCGATGAACTGCCCCGCCTGACAACATGTTGGCCGTCGCGGATGGACCAAACCCCTCCTTAAGCGGGGGTATGGCCGCGAGGTCCTTACAGTCCCTGGGTTTGCGGGCCGCCACGACGGCCAACTTAGGCCGACATGTGGCCGCCGAGGTGTCGTCAGATGGGGCGCGGGTTGACCAGCGACCCGTAGAGATCGGTGCGGCGGTCGCGGAAGAAGCCCCAGGCGGCGCGGTGCGCGGCCAGGAAGTCCAGGTCGAAGCTGGCCGCCACGATCCCCTCCTCGTCGCCCAACGCCGAGACCAGGTCGCCCCGGTGATCGGTGATGAAGGACGAGCCGTAGAAGGCCTGGCCGCCGTTCGGGTAGTCGGCCCAGGGCTCGAAGCCGATGCGGTTGGCGCCCACCACCGGGATGACGTTGGAGACCGCGTGGCCCTGCATGGCCCGGCGCCAGGGGGCGGCGGTGTCCAGGGTGGGGTCGTGGGGCTCAGACCCGATGGCGGTGGGATAGAGCAGGATCTCGGCGCCCATCAGGGTCATGGCCCGCGCGGCTTCCGGATACCACTGGTCCCAGCAGATGCCGACGCCCACCCGGCCGAACTTCGTGTCCCAGACCCGGAAACCGGTGTCACCAGGCCGGAAGTAGTACTTCTCCTGATAGCCCGGCCCGTCGGGGATGTGGCTCTTGCGGTAGACGCCCATTAGGGAGCCGTCGGCGTCCACCATCACCAGGCTGTTGAAATAGTGCGGCCCCTCGCGCTCGAAGATCGAGATCGGCAGCACGACCCCCAGCTCGGCGGCCAGGGGCGCCAGCGCGGTGACGCAGGGATGCTCCCGCCAGGGGTGCGCCTGCGCAAACCAGCGCTCCTCCTGGGTGACGCAGAAATAGGGGCCCTGGAACAGTTCGGACGGCAGGATCACCTGGGCACCCTGCGCGGCGGCCTGGCGGATCAGGGCCTCGGTCTTCTTGATATTGGCCGCCAGATCCATCCCGTAGGCGGTCTGCAGGGCAGCGACGCTCAGGGTGCGGGCCATCAGGCGGGCTCCTGCTGGGTGATGCAGTGGAAGGAGCCGCCGCCGGTGAGGATGGCGTCCGACGGCAGGCCGATGATCTCCCGGCCGGGGAAGAGGCTGGCCAGAGCCTCCATGGCCAGCTCCGCGGCCCGCTTGTCGCCGTCATAGGTGGGCATGATCACCGCGCCATTGGCGATGATGAAGTTCATGTGGCTGGCCGGGGCGGCGCCGCCCTCGTGGCTCTCGATCCAGCCCGGCGAAGGGATGCGCACCACGGTCAGCTTGCGGCCCTGGGCGTCGGTCATGGCCGACAGATCCTTGGCGCAGGCGTCATAGGCGTCGACATTGACGTCGCCCCGGCCCCAGGCGACCGGGCAGACCACGACGCCGGGCGCCACGAAGCGGGCGAGGTTATCGACATGGCCGTCGGTGTGATCGTTGCGCAGGCCCTCGCCCAGCCACAGCACCTTGCGGGCGCCCAGCGAGCTGGCCAGCTCGGCCTGGGCGATCTCCCGTGTCCAGCCGGGATTGCGGTTGGCGTTGAGCAGGCACTCCTGGGTGGTGAGGATCGTGCCCTCCCCGTCATGGTCCAGGGAGCCGCCCTCCAGGATGGGGGTGTTCTGGACCAGGGTCGTCCCCGAGGCGGTGGCGATCTGACCGGCCACGGTGTCGTCGCCCGCCATCTCGTACTTGCCGCCCCAGCCGTTGAAGCGGAAGGCCCGCGCCTCGTCGCCAGCGGGACCCTTGGCGAAGATCGGGCCGGTGTCGCGCAGCCAGATGTCGCCGAACACGCCCGCGACGATCTCGATCCCGGCGACGTCGCCAAGCAAGGCGCGGGCCGCGGCCTCGCCTTCGAGCGATCCGGTCATCAGGCGCACGCGTTCCTGGCCGGGACCGGCCAGCGCGCGGGCCAGGGCCGCCACCTGGGCCTGGGCCAGGTCGAGGTCATCGGCCCACAGCTCCGGATGGCTGGGGAAGCCCAGCCACATGGCCTTGTGAGGCGCCCATTCGGCGGGAACGATCACGGTCATTGAAGGCCCTTGAAAGTGGCGCGTGACGGCCGCCAAAACCGGTATCCACTTTTGGCTGTCACGCGCTGTGTTGGACGCGCGAAATGGGCGGTGGAAGGGGGTTCGTCAAGCGTGGCCTTGGGTGACAGCGAGATCCTTCTCCCTTGTGGGGTCGAGAGCGGGAGTTCGCAAAATCGTTGGCGAACTCCCGCTCTCGACGGTGGCCGGTCGGAGACCGATCGGATGATGGGTCACCCTCCCCTCTCAGAATAATTCCCGTCATCCCGGCCGCAGCGCAGCGGAGAGCCGGGACCCAGGGGCGGTGCGCTGGGCCCCTGGGTCCCGGTGTATTGCGATGGGCGTTGGGCCTTGG
>JAYVDG010000469.1:0-4061 GCA_043749525.1 Phenylobacterium sp. | reverse complement strand
CCAGGGCGTCTTCGGGGATGGTGACATTGACCCGGATGGACTTGATGGGCCCGTCGGCGAGGGGGACCAGAATGGCGACGCCGTCGCGATTTTCCGGGTCGCGCATTATGGCTTCCAGCAGGGACGGCTCGGGGACCGGTTCGCTATCCTCGGCCATGCCGGCGACGTGGAGAGCCAGGGCCCCAGTCGCCATCTCGCGGGCCTCATCTAGTGTCGAGCCCGCCGTGATGCAGCCTGGAAGATCGGGAAAGGAGACGCCGTAGTCGCTGTCGGCGTCCTTATGGATCAGGGCGATGTAGTGGCGCATTTACCTCAACCTCAGTCCGGATTGGCGCTCAATGGAGCGCAGGGTTCCAAACGGCAAGTCCTTGCGGGGTGACGGCACGGTGACGCGGCCGGTCTTGGCGGGGTGCTTGAACTGCTTGTGCGAGCTGGCCTGAGCCACCTCGACCCAACCGTCGGCCTCCAGCGCCTTGATGACGTCGCGGCTATTCGCGTGTGTAATAATACACACGATTGGTGAATCGTCAACATTCGTGAGACCGGGGCTTTTCCGCGGCTCCACCGTAGGAACGCTCGGGAAGTCCGAGGGTTAGGGGACGCGAACCCCCATCTCCGGAGTACCCCATGTCCCTTCTCGATCGCATGTTCGGCCATGCCGACAAGTCCAATCCGACCCAGGGCGCCGCGTCGCCTGACAACGACATGCGCCATGTCATCGAGACCTTCCTGGAGCTGAACCCCCAGCCTCTGGAAACCCTGACACCGGAAGAAGCCCGGCTGCAGCCGACGCCGGCGGACGCGGCGATGAAGATCCTGCGGGAACGCAAGATGGACCGCATGGCCGACCTCGGCGTGCTGACGCAGGACATCACCATTCCCGGTGCGGCGGGCGACGCCCTGCCGGCGCGGGTCTACCGCATGCACGAAAGCGAGAAGCTGCACCCGGTGGTGGTCTATTTCCACGGCGGCGGCTGGGTTATCGCCGACATCAACGTCTATGACTCCGCCCCCCGCGCCATCGCCAAGTTCGGCGACATGATCGTGGTGTCGGTCCACTATCGTCAGGCCCCGGAGCATCCGTTCCCCGCCGCCCACGAGGACGCCCTGGCGGCCTACAAGTGGGTGCTGGACAACGCCCAGTCCTTCGGCGGCGACCCGCAACGGGTGGCTGTGATGGGCGAGAGCGCCGGCGGCAACCTGGCGGCCGGGGTGGCGATGATGGCCCGTGACACCGGCGTCCAGGCGCCGGCCCACATGGCCCTGATCTATCCGGTGGCGGGGACCAATATGGACACCCCCTCCTACCGCGAGAACGCCGACGCCCGCCCGCTGTCAAAGCCGATGATGCAGTGGTTCGTGAAGCATGTGTTCGCTAACCCCGCCGATCTGCAGGACCCGCGCATCAACCTGGTGGAGGCTGACCTGCGCGGCCTGCCCAGCGCAACGGTCATCACCGCCGAGATCGACCCCCTGTGCTCGGAGGGCGAGACCCTGGCCGAGCGGCTGGAAGCCCAGGGCGTGGACGTGCGGCACAAGACCTTCCACGGCGTGACCCACGAGTTCTTCGGCATGGGTCTGGTGGTCAAGGACGCCGCGGCGGCCGAGACCCTGGTGGCCCACGAACTTAAGCGGGCCTTCGGCGCCGCGATCCTGCCGATCTAGCGACGTGGCGCCTCCTCGCTTCGCGCGGGGAGGCGGCTACTTCATCAGGCCCGCCTTGCGCAGGGCGTCCTCAATCACCGTGCCGATGGCCGAGACCTTGGACGGGGCAGGTTTGGCGACGTGCGGCTTGCGCAAGAGCGGCAGGCCTATCGCGGCTGGCTCGTCAGCCAGTTGCGTGGTCAGCGGAACCTCGGCCTCGTGGATCAGGCCCCAGCCGGCGGCGATGGCGCGGGTGGAGGCCAGGCCCACGTCCAGCATGTAGGCGCCGCTGACGCCGCCGCCAGCCGAGCCGTCAGGCTTCAGCGGCACGCCATGGCCCATGCCGGCCACCAGGTTGTGCTCCAGCAGGGCGCGACCCTTGGCGTCACGCCAGATGCGGCGGGTATGGCCGCCCTCGGTCTCCGTGTGGCTGGGGTCAGGGTCCATGCCATGGACACCGCGCCATTGGGCCAGCACGGCCTCTCCGTTGGCCGGGCTGACCGTATAGTCGGCCGAGCCATGCCAGACCGAGACGCTGGGCCAGGGGCCCTTGTGCGGACTGGCCTTGCGGATGGCGGTCGCCAGGGCCGCCTCGCCGGGGCCGCCATGGCCGCGCATGCGGTCGAAGGCTTCGGGCACGGAGGCCGCCACGCCGAAAGGCAGGCCGGCGATCACCGCCCCGCCCGTGAACACCTCGGGATAGGTCGCCAGCATGACGCTGGCCATGGCGCCCCCCGCCGACAGGCCGGTGACGAAGACCCGGCGGCGGTCGATGCCGTGGGCGACGATCATCGCCTCGGTCATCTGCCGGATAGAGGCGGCCTCGCCCTTGCCGCGGCGGGTGTCGCCGGGCTCGTACCAGTTGAAGCAGAGGTTGAAGTTGTTTCCCCGGACCTGCTCGGGGAACAGCAGGGCGAAGCCGGCCTGGTCGGCCAGGTCCGACCAGCCGGAACCGAGGTCGTATTCTGCAGCGGTCTGGGTGCAGCCGTGCAGCACCACTATGAGAGGCGCGCTCTTCGGCAGATGTTCCGGGACGTAGGCGAGCGCGCGCAGGGCGCCGGGATTGCCGCCGAAGCCGGTGAGCTCCGTCAGGCGCTCGGAGCCGGAGCGGCTTCCAACGGCGGCGCCCGCCTCGCGCAAGGCGGTCAGCCGCATCAGGGTGTCGGAGAGGGGACGCATGGGAAGCCTTTCGCGCCAAGGCCGAAGGGCGCTGACCTAGCGGCAACGCAGGTGCAGCATAGATCGTTGCTGCGATGCAGCAAAGACTCCTGTTCGCCGAACTCAGCGCCCCCGCCGGCGATCGGCGAGTCGCCCGGAATC
The DNA here is from genome assembly GCA_043749525.1 of Phenylobacterium sp. Lineage (GTDB taxonomy): Bacteria > Pseudomonadota > Alphaproteobacteria > Caulobacterales > Caulobacteraceae > Phenylobacterium. The sequence continues at coordinate 1,097 of JAYVDG010000469.1, read as the reverse complement.
CAGGCGCGAGATGAGCAAATTCAGGTCCGTGCCGTCGCCGGGCTTGCCGGGGCCAGGGTGGGCCGAGCGGCTGCGGCCGACCTCCTGCTGGATGAGCGACACGAAGTCCTTCAGGGCGTCCTCGGCCACCAGGGCGAGTTGGGCCTACGCGCCCGCGTCGGCCTGGGGCAGGCGCAGGGCGACATTGTGGGCGGCGATCAGCTTGTCGAGAATCTGCGGGCGGCGGCCGCGATAGGCCGCCGGCTTCTCGCGTCCGAACCGACCGTCGGCCTGGTTGCGGAAGAACAGCCGGCCCTGCTCGGTGAGCACCGAGGTGGCGAACACGATCTGCGTCAGGCGTTCGCGGGCGGCTTCGGCGGGGATCTGGTCGGTGCGCAGACTGGTAAGCAGGACCAGGGACTGCAGAGCGTCGATGGCGCGGTCGGGCCAGGCGTGGACGTCGTCGCGGCGCAGGGACTGATCACGCCAACGCAGGCCACCGCCGATCAGGGCGAGTACGGCCACGAGAGCCGAGGCGATGGCGGCCAGGGTGGTGGCGTCAGTCATGGGCCGATCAAAGCCGGGATCGGCGCGACGCGATAGAGGGTTCGCGTGGGCGGTCAGCCGGCGTCCCGCAGCCGGTTGTGAACGGCGGTGGCGGCGATGGCGGCTTCGCCCTGGGCGGTGCTGATCTGGTTGAGACCGCGGACCAGGTCGCCGGCGGCGTAGAGGCCGGGAACGGTGGTCTGCTGGTGGTCGTCGACGATCAGCCGCCGGTCGTCGCCCAGCCGGGCGCCTGCCTGGACGGCGAGGTCCGTCCGCGGATCGACGCCGAGCGCGGTATAGACGGCGTCGAATTCCAGCCGCCCATGGTCGGTGAAGGCCAGCGCCGTGACCCGGTCATTGTCGAGCGCCACTTCCGCGATCGGCCCCTCGACCAGGCGGACCACGGCCTTGGCCAGCTTACGGCGTTCATCGTCTGGCAGGTCATCGGCCGCGCCAGTGTGGATCAGGGTGACGTCGTCGGAATAGGTCTGCAGGAATAGGGCCTCGCGGGCGCCGAGCGCGCTGTCGCCGATCACCGCCACGGCCTGGCCGGTGACCTCGAAGCCGTCGCA
>JAYVDG010000468.1:0-4065 GCA_043749525.1 Phenylobacterium sp. | reverse complement strand
GCCCTGGCCGTGACCCGGACGCGTCTCGCCGTGCGGGCCGCCCTGGTGAAATGGATCGCCGCCGACCTCACCGCGTGGGCGCCGCCAGCCGCCGCCTTCGACATCTGGCACGACCGCGCGGTGTTTCATTTTATGGTGTCTGATGAGGATCGCCAGGCTTACGTCACGGCTCTGGAGCGGGCCTTGCGGCCCGACGGCTTTGTGATCCTGGCGACCTTCGCCTTGAGCGGACCGGAGCGGTGCAGCGGCCTGCCGGTGATGCGCCACTCGCCCGCCACCCTGAGTGCGGCCCTCGGACCTGGCTTTGAGCTGATCCACGCGACCGCCGAGCTCCACAAGACGCCGGGCGGCGCGACGCAGGACTTCATCTGGTGCCTGTTTCATAGAACGGCGATCACCTAAGTGTATGCCGTGCGGGCACAGCGCAGGGGCTCGCAGTTGAGCCAATCTGGGGATGGCCGACGCCAACCAGGCTCGAGCCTGGCATGCTGGGCCGCGCTCGGCGTCCACATCGACGCCTTGGCGCGATCGACCGTCTATCCGGCGACACCCCTTCCCAACGGCCCGCTCGGCGGAACCGACTAGATGGCGATTCCGGTGCTGGAATTGATGATCCGGGGGATCGCCGCCGGGGCCTTTTTGCTGCTGGCGCTTTGCATCGGCCTGGCCGGCCGCGCGCCCGCCCGCGTGGCCGGAACCTTGTTCTGCCTGGCCGCCGCCGCCCACACCTTCACCCAGTCTCGTGCCGCGTTCGATGCCCTTGGCCTGGTGGCGCCGCCGGTCTGGAGTCTATCGGTGGCCGGGGGAGCTCGTCAGGCCAGCCAGGCCTCGAACGCCGCCAGCCCCGGGGCGCCGAAGGTCACCAGCCGCGTCCCCTTGCTCCGCCGCGCCCAGCCCCTGTCGTAGATCCGGGTCAGGATCGCCGCGCCCAGCGAACCAGCCAGGTGGCTGCGGCGCTCGCTCCAGTCGAGGCAGGCCTTGCAGACCGGGCGGCGGCCACGCGGCAGGGCCTCGGGATCGACTCCGAAGGCGCGCAGGAAACCGCTGTCAGGGCCCAGGCTCAACGCCCCGTCGCGGTCCTCGATGACGCCGCGGGCCAACAGATTGTCCAGCATCGTCACCGCCAGCTCGCCGGCCAGGTGGTCGTAGCAGACCCGCGCTCGGCGCAGGGCGGGCTCCTTGGGTCCGGGGCGGGTGCGCAGGTGGCCGGTCCGCGTGGCCAGGCCCATCAGGGTCTCCAGCAGGGCCGCCACGTCCTCGCCGGCCAGGGCGTAGTAGACACTGCGTGACTGTTTGACCCTCACCAACAGGCCGTCGTCGGTCAGCTTGCCGAGATGCGAGCTCGCCGTGGAGGCCGTGATACCGGCCTCGCGGGCCAGTTCGCCGGCCGTCAGCGCCTGACCGCCGACCAGCGCAGTCATCATGTTGGCGCGCGCGGGATCCCCCAGCAGGGCCCCGATCCGGGCGATGTCTGGACCGTGTTTCATAGGCCTACCCTAGCCTTGCCGCCCCCCTCGCGCGAGCCACCACACTTCGACGGCGATCGAACCATGCCCGACCTCCGTCGGCCTATGAGAGGGGCCTTATCTACCCTCCGTGGAGACCAACACGTGACCGTCACCTGCCACATCCGCTACGTCATTGACCCCTTCCAGCGCGCCGCCTTCGAGGCCTATGCGAAGGCCTGGCTGACCATCATCCCGGCCTGCGGCGGCGACCTGCTCGGCTACTGGCTGCCGCACGAGGGGACCAACGACGTCGCCCACGCCTTGATATCCTTCGATAATCTCGCCGCCTACGAGGCCTACCGCGCCCGCCTGCGCACCGTCCCCGCCGGCGCCGCCAACTTCGCCCTGGCCCAGGCCCAGCGGTTCATCCTGCGCGAGGAGCGCACCTTCCTGACCCCGGTGACCGCGTGATCGCCGTCATCTTCGAGGTCCTCCCGCAGAGCCGCGAAACCTACCTCGGCCTGGCCGCCGACCTGCGCCCCCTGCTGGACGGCATCGACGGCTTCCTCTCCATCGAACGCTTTGAAAGCCTTGCAAAACCCGGGAAGCTGCTCTCCCTCTCCTTCTGGCGCGACGAGGCGGCGGTGGCCCAGTGGCGGGCCCTGGAGGCGCACCGCTCAGCCCAGGCGGCGGGCCGGGCCAGCGTCTTCGCCGACTACCGCTTGCGGGTGGCCCACGTGCTGCGCGACTACGGCCTCAACGACCGGCGCCAGGCGCCGGCGGACTCGCAGGCGGTTCATGGGTGAAGGGGGCAAGGGTGGTCTTCAGCGCCGTGGCGAAGGCCTGGGAATGGGTCTGGAGCCCATGGTTGCCCGCCCGGGGGATCACCACCAGCCCCTTGGCCGGCGCCCTCAGCCCCGCAAGCCAGGCCCTGGCCTGAGCGATCGGGGCATCGGTGTTGTCGTCCCCCTGGATGACGAAAACCGGGACCTGGAAATCGGGGCCAAGACCGCCGTATTCGAAGCTCTCGCCCCAGGCCCGGCCCAGCGCCGCCTCGCTCGCCGCCATACCGGGCTGGATGGCCCGGGCGTCGGACAGGCTCCAGTGCGGCGCAGTGAGGACGTCCCAGGTCTGGTGAGGCGGATTGGCGGCGTGGTATCGGTCCGCCACGCGGACGAAGGCGGCGACCTTTTCCGGATCGCGGGGGTGGCGGAAGGCCCAGGGCCCGCTGATCTTCAGGTCGGCCAGGCTCTCCCGATCCCCGGCGGCGGTGGCCCTGGCCAGCAGCCGCTCGTAACCGGCCCGTTCACGGTCCCGCCGCGGCGCCACGATCTGCCCGGCGCCGACATAGGCGGCGTAGGCCTGCGGCTGCGCCAGCGCCATGCGCGCCGCCACCGTCGAACCGAACCCGGTCCCCAGCAGCACGATCCTCGGCTTGCCGAGCCGTCGGCGCAGATGGCCGGTGAGTTCGAGCCCATCGCGGGTCAGCCGCGCCACTGTGAAGTCCGGCCCGACCTGCCGCCCAGCGCGGGCGAAGGTCTTGCCGGCGCCCCGCTGGTCCCACTGCACCACTGTGAAGTCGCGCTCCCAGGGCCGGAAGGCGTCGAGGAAGGGGCTGAGCACCGTGCCCGGCCCGTCGGCGCCGACCCCGCCCACCACCAGGATGACCGGATTGGCGCGGTCGTCGCCGCGGATCGTCACCCACTGGTCGACGCCGCCCAGGCGGACGAAGTCGGCCTCGTCGATCCCGTTCGGCGTGCGGATGGCGAGGGCCTGGGCGTGGCGGTAGCGGGCGATGGCCAGCGTCCCGAACGCCCCGGTCACCATGAGCGCCAGAAGGATCGCCAGGCCGACCACCACCTTGAAGAGCCGCCGCGCCATGGATCGTCCTCCCGCTCGGCGCTAGACTTACATCCGTAAATCCTAAGTCAAGCCCGGTGGCCTGACGTCGCGTCGGGGATTGCCTGCGCCCCACCCCGGCCCCATCGTCTGCACCTGGACAGCCCGCGAAGACGGGCGGCAAGGGGAGCCTGAGACCATGTACCTGCCCGACCACGCGCGTCCGACGCCCGACAAGCCCGCCATGATCTCCGCCGACACCGGCGCGGTGGTCACCTACGGCCAGCTAGACGAGCGGTCCAACCGCATGGCCCAGTTCCTCCATGCCCAGGGCCTACGCCGGGGTGACCACATCGCAGTGCTGATGGAGAACAACCTGGCCTTCATGGACCCGGTCTGGGCGGGCTTCCGCTCAGGGCTCTACGTCACCACCATCAACCGCTACCTGCCGCCGGACGAGGCCGCCTACATCGTCGGCGACTGCGGGGCCAAGGCGCTCATCACCTCCTACGAGAAGCGCGAGACCGCCGCCGCCCTGGCCGACCTGATCCCCAACTGCCCGATCCGCCTGATGGTGGGCGGGACCATTCCGGGCTGGGAGTCCTATGAGGACGCCCTGGCGGGCGCCTCGCCCGCGCCGCTCGCCGAAGAGTGGATGGGCGACTCCATGCTCTATTCGTCGGGCACCACCGGGCGGCCCAAGGGCATCCTGCGGCCACTGCCCGACAACCCGCCCAGCCAGCCACTGCCACTGTTCAATTTCCTCAGCCATCTCTGG